>NZ_JANUEW010000008.1:0-206881 GCF_024807515.1 Pseudomonas sp. BIGb0558 | reverse complement strand
TGGGGCAAGAGCGTTTTGCTTACTTTTGCGCTGTTCAAAAGTGAGCCGCTGTAAGAGCGGAACCATAGGCGGCCATCACCCAAATAACGGATATGCCCCCCCTCTCAATCAAACTTATAGCTGATAGCAGTCTGCACCTGCCCCTGATTCACATCCCCGGTTTCCTTGACGATGCTGCTATTGGCCGCCGAACCAACAAGGTGAGTCCAGCTGGCACTGGTCAACAGCGACCACTTCGCATCCAGGGGAAACTCAAAACTCTGCGTCAACGTCAGGTTCTGAAACCCGGCACTGGCGTTATAAGGACGAAACCCCGAAGCCGCAGCCTCATTGGCATCCACCCCGAAAAACGTCTGCGCCTGGCGCGCATCGGCAAAATGCGCCATCAAGCCGGTGCTGCCGATGATGCCGCTGCCCAACGGATAACCCAGCTCACCCCCAAGCTTGCCCACCACACCGCTTTGATCCCGCGCACCACCCACGGTCTGACCCATCTGGGCGTATACCCGCCAGAACTCAGCCGGCGCGTACTGAATAAAGCCACCCACCTCAGCCATGTCCGAAACATCACGCAACCCCCGCAACGACCCGTTCGCAGTCCGCCCCGGCAAGTAATTGATATAAGGCCCGGCCGTAAAACCATTGGTATTCAGGGCACTCCAGGTCAGCCCATCATCGGTACCCAGGCTGACATTCCCCCAATCCAGATCGAAGTAAGGAATGGGCCGCGTTTCGTAGCGGCTGCCCGTCGGATCATGGGGCTGATAGCTGACACCCGCGCCGACCTCACCGGTAATCCCGTCCGCCAGCGCAGCGCTCGAAACGCCCCACAGCCCCAGCAAACCGGCGAATACAGCAAAAGTAACCCTGAACATGGAGCCATTTCCTTTTGTGAACATGCGCGCATGAACGCGCAAACACCCGACGTTAGGCAAGCACTCATCTAGGTTGTAGCAAGCTACAAAAATTGTAGCCGGTTCCGACACAACCACCCACTGACACCCGCCAAATCCCCTGAAAACAGGGGCTGGAGGCACTTGGCACACTCCGTGCTCTAGCACTCTGCAAGCGCAACAGCGCGTTCCTACTTCATAGGTAAATGCAGATGATCCACTGGCATATCGTGTGTGACTTCGACGGGACCATCACCCCCACCGACGTCATCGACAACGTCCTCCAACGCTTCGCCGGCCCCGAGTGGGAAACCATCGAACAGGAATGGCTGGATGGGCACATCGGTTCGCGCGAATGCCTGAGCCGTCAACTGGCGCTGATCAAGGCGACCCCGGCCGAACTGCTGGCCTACTTCGACAGTGTCGAGATCGACCCGGACTTCCCGGATTTCGTCGACCATGTCATGGGCCTCGGCGCTTCCATTGAAGTGGTCAGCGACGGCATCGAACAAGGCATCGCGCGGATTCTGTCGCGCAACTATGTGACCTTGCTGCCGATCCTCGCCAACCGCCTGCGCCAGGTCGACCAGAACAGCTGGCGCATCGACTTCCCGTATTCCAGCGACGCGTGCCGCGCTGCGTCCGGCAACTGCAAATGCAAGTCCACGCCGCGCAACAAGCGCGTGCTGGTGATCGGTGACGGCAAGTCCGACATGTGCGTGGCTTCCACCGCCGACTTCGTCTTCGCCAAGGCCAGCCTGGCCGACTACTGCGAAACCAACAACATCCCCTACGTGCGGTTCGACACCTTCGCCGAACTGCCGGCATTGCTGGCCAAGTTGCCTCAAGGCATCGCCGCCAACGCCAACTCTTACAGCACCTCTTCCGACAATCAGGAACTCTTCCACCATGTCTGATATTCGTATTGCCACCGCAGAAGACCAGGTTCTTCTGGATAAAGAAGCCAAGTACTGCTCCTACGGCGACACCGTTCACTACATCGACCCACCACGCATTTTCAGCCGTTGCGAAGGCTCCTACGTGTGGGACACCGAAGACCAGGCTTACCTCGACCTGCAAATGTGGTACTCGGCCGTTAACTTCGGTTACGCCAACCCGCGCCTGAACAACGCGCTGAAACAGCAGATCGACACCCTGCCGCAAATCGCCAGCCAGTACCTGCACAAAGGCAAGATCGAGCTGTCGGAAATGATCGCCGTCGACGCCAAGAAGAAATTCGGCCTCGACGGTCGCGTGCACTTCAACGTGGGCGGTTCGCAGTCCATCGAAGACTCCCTGAAAGTGGTGCGTAACGCCACCAACGGCAAGAGCCTGATGTTCGCCTTCGAAGGCGGCTACCACGGCCGTACCCTCGGCGCGTCGTCGATCACTTCGAGCTACCGCTACCGTCGCCGCTACGGCCACTTCGGCGAGCGCGCCAACTTCATTCCGTTCCCGTACCACTTCCGCGGCCCGAAAGGCATGACCAAGGAAGAATACGGCAGCCACTGCGTGCAGCAGTTCGCGCGCCTGTTCGAAACTGAATACAACGGTGTGTGGGACCCGAAAGTCGGCCAGAGCGAATACGCCGCCTTCTACGTCGAGCCGATCCAGGGCACCGGCGGCTACGTGATCCCGCCGATGAACTTCTACAGCGAGCTCAAGCAGGTCCTCGACCAGCACGGCATCCTGATGGTCGTCGACGAAATCCAGATGGGCTTCTGGCGTACCGGCAAGCTGTGGTCGATCGAACACTTCGACGTCAAACCTGACGTGATCGTCTTCGGCAAGGCACTGACCAACGGCCTGAACCCGCTGGGCGGCATCTGGGCCAAGGAAGAGTTGATCAACCCGAAAATCTTCCCGCCAGGCTCCACTCACTCCACCTTCGCGTCCAACCCGTTGGGCACCGCGGTAGGTCTGGAAATGTTCAAGATGACCAGCGAAGTCGACTACGGCGCGATGGTCATGGCCAAGGGCAAATACTTCCTGGCCGGCCTGCAAGAGCTGCAGAAACGCTTCCCGATCATCGGCGATGTCGATGGCCTGGGCCTGGCGCTGCGCTGCGAAATCTGCGGCCCGGATGGCTTCACTCCGGACAAGGCGACCCTGGACTTCATGGTCGACGAAGGCATGAAAGGCGACATGGTGGTTGACGGTCAGAAACTCGGCCTGATCCTTGACGTGGGCGGTTACTACAAAAACGTAATCACCCTGGCACCGTCCCTGGAAATCAGCTACCCGGAAATCGACCTGGGCCTGAAGCTGCTTGAGCAACTGCTTGTGCGAGCGACCAAACGGTGATTGGCCACGAGATCGACCTCGGTGAAGGTGATGCCGGCTTCGTTCTCGGTAGCGGTCCGGTCGGGATCCTGTTGATCCACGGCCTGACGGGCACCCCGACGGAACTCCGTCGGGTGGCCCAGGGTTTGGCCAAGGTCGGTAACTGCACGGTGTACGTGCCGACCCTGGCCGGGCACTGCGGGGACAACAGCGACCTGCAAGCCACCGGCTGGCAGGACTGGTACGAAGGCGTGCGCAAGACGTTCGTCGCGGTGAAACAACGCCACGAGCAGGTGTTTGTCGGCGGTTTGTCGATGGGCGCGGTGATGTCGATGTACGTGGCGTCGCAGTTCCCGGGCCAGGTCGCCGGCTTGTTGATGTACTCCACTACCTTGAAGTACGACGGCTGGAGCATCAGCAAGATGGCGTTCATCACGCCGTTTCTGATCCGTATTCCCTTCGGTGTGCGCCTGTTCCGCTTCACTGAGAAGCCGCCCTACGGCATCAAGAACGAGCGCCTGCGGGCGATCGTCGAGCGCCAGATGAAGGAAGGGGAGAGCAGCGAGGCGGGGCTCTTGACCATGGAAGGCGTCACGGTGCGCGAGTTGCACTGGATGAACGCCGTGGTGAAGAAGCTCATGCCATCGATCAAGACCCCGGCCCTGGTGCTGCATTCCATCGAGGATGACATCACCAGCCGCTGGAACGCCGATTACGTGGAGCGCCACCTCGGCGGCCCCGTGACCAAGATCCTGCTGGACAACTGCTACCACATGATCACCGTCGACCTGCAATACCGCCGGGTGATCGAGTTGAGTGCCGAGTTTGTCGGGCAACACGCTGTTCCTGTAGGCGCGAGCTTGCTCGCGAAGGACGTGAACGAAAACGCGTTCTGTCTGGTTTAACGCGGTGCGCTTGAGTTTTTCGCGAGCAAGCTCGCTCCTACAAGGAAACGTTGTGATCACCGCCCAAGCCTTTTCGACCATTCGGGCCATCGAACGCAGTGCCTGGAACGACTGTTTTCCCGATGCCCTGGAGGATTGGGACTATTACGTGGCCGTGGAAAACGCCGCCATTGATGATTTTCAGTGGCGTTACCTCGCGGTGTTCGACGAAGCAACGCTGGTGGCGGTCGCGCCGGCGTTCATTACGCGGTATCGCCTGGACACGACTGTGTCGGGCGTAGGCAAGCGCTTTACCGAGCGCCTGGAGCGACTGTGGCCGGGTGTTTTGAAGTTGGGCCTGTACGCCATCGGTTCGCCCGTGGCGGAACAGTGCAATGCAGGCATTGCCAGCCACATTCCCGAATCTGAACGCCAGGCCTTGCTTGCGCAGTTGCTGCTTGCCGCACGCCGGGATGCCGATACGTTTGGTGTCGGGCTGGTGGCGGTCAAGGACGCACCGACCAAGGATGAAGGCTGGTCAAACAGCTGCCTTGGCGCGGGTTTCCAGAGCATGCCCAGCCTGCCAACGGCATTATTGCCGATTCCTTTTGGTTCAGTGGACGCCTACCTGGGTTCCCTGGACAAAGCCACCCGCAAGGACTTGCGCCGCAAACTGCGTGCGCCGGGCCCCCGCGTTGAGTGGCGACGTAATATCGACGACGTACTGCCGCGCATCATGGCGCTGTACGAGGCCACCCTGGAACGTTCCGACCTGCAGTTCGAGCGGCTGCCGGCGGGTTATTTCACGGGTATCCTTGAACAGCTGCAAGAACGCGCGGTCTGTGTGCTTTATTGGGTGGACGAGCAACTGGTGGCGTTCAACCTGATCCTGCTTAACCAGGATCGCCTGATTGACAAGTTTTTCGGCGAAGACATCGATTACAGCCGCGAATACAGCCTGGCGGTGCGCAGTTGGTTAACCAATATCGACTACTGTATTCGCCATGACATTGCGCTGTATGAGTGTGGTCAGGCCGGCTATGCCAGCAAGTTGCTGCTGGGCTGCGAGTTCCAGGGCAACAGCATGTTTTTCCGCCACCGCAACTGGCTGGTCAACCGTGCGCTGTTCGTTGCAAAAGTGTTTCTCCGACCGGATCGATCCGACCCTGCCATGGCTGCTGCGATAAGCGAAACCTGATGATCAACAAGACCCGTCAAAAAGCCCGCCCCTTTGCCATTTCGCGTTGGAGCGTCCAGCGCAAGCTGGTGTTGGCGTTCTGGCTGGTGACGGTGATCCCGACGATGATCGCGGCAGAACTGGCCGCCACAACGCTGTCGCAGATCTTCGACAGCAACGTGCGAATCTGGCTGCAGGAGTCGACCAAGATCGTCAAGGACGAGATCGGCGACATCCTCCACGACAACGCTCGGGTCGCCCAACTGTTCCTGCGCTACACCAAGCCGCCGTCGTCGCGCCAGGCCGAGAAACACGACAAACTGACCGCCGACATTGCCGCCGCCACCGACATCGATGTGGTCGCGCTGATCCGCAGCAGTGACCACAAGATTGTCTTCAGCACGGCCGCCGATGACATCGTCAAGCAAATCAACCTGGCCAGTAATGCGGTGTTGCAGACGGTCCAGGTGGCGGGCGTCACCACCGGCGTGGTGGTGTCGACCTTCGAGACCAGCGAGGACGGTGTTGACTATCAACTGCTGGTGGCCACCTACCTGGACAGCAGTTTCCTGACCAGCGTGGCCGATGTGCATTCCCTCGACTTGCGCTTGTACCTGGCCAACCCCAGCGGTTTCTCGGAGATTTTCTCCACCCAGCGCTTCGTCGATCACCCCAGCCGGATTCCGTCGAGTATCGAAGCCGCGCTGCGCAGCACCAAGCAGCCCAGCGAGCAGTTCACCAATAACTACAGCGGTTTGTACTGGCCGATCTTCAACGATGCCGGCGAACTGCAAGGGGTGATCTTCAGTGGCTTGCTGCGGCACACCAGCCTGGTGGGCCTGGTGAACCAGAGCAACCTGTTCGTGCTGATCTTCCTGCTCAGCTCGGCGTTGTCCCTGGCCGCTGGCATGTTGGTGTCCCAGCGCCTGACCCGGCCGTTGCGGGATTTGTCCGAAGGCGTCAGCGCGGTGATCTCGGGCAACTATCAGCATCGCGTGGCGGTCAGTGGCGGCGACGAACTGGCGCAACTGAGCAGCACCTTCAACCACATGACCGAGCGCCTCGGTGAGTTGCATCTCCTGGAAGCGCAATTGCGTCGCCGCGACCGCCTGCACGCGCTGGGCGAAGTCGCCATGGGCCTGGCCCACGAAATTCGCAACCCGCTGGGCATTATCAAAACTGCTACCCAGTTGCTGCACCGCCGCGCCGACCTGCCGGAAACCGACAAGCGTCACCTCGAGTACGTGATCAGCGAGGTCAGCCGGATCAACGACCTGATCACCGAATTCCTCGACTTCGCCAAACCCAGCGCACCGTTGCGTACCGTGCAGGCGGCACGGCCGGTGGTGGAGGAGATTCTCGGCTTCTGCGGGCCCGAGTTGTCGACCCATAACATCGACGCGCAAATCGATGACGAGGCTCCCGGCGCGACGATCTACGCCGATGCCAAACAGCTCAAGCAGGCGTGCCTCAACCTGATTCTCAACGCCATCGACGCCATGCCCGGAGGCGGCCGCTTGACCCTGGGCATCCGCAGTGTGGGCGGCAACACGGTGATCAGCATCGCCGATACCGGCGAAGGCATTCCGCCGGACATGATCGAGCGGATCTTTACGCCATTCGTCACCACCAAGGCCTCGGGCACGGGCCTGGGGCTGGCCAAAGTCTTCTCGATCATGGAAAGTCATGACGGCAGCATCGAATGTGTCAGCGAGAAAGATGCCGGCGCCACCTTCAGCCTGTACATTCCGGCCCAGGGTGACGACGGCGATGATGAGGATGGTGATGACGCATAACGTATTGGTAGTCGACGACGAACCCAAGCTCTGTGACTTGCTCTCGTCGGCCTTGAGCCAGAGCGGGATCCAGGTGTTTACCGCCGGTGACGGCTTGCAGGCGCTCAAGGTGCTGGAACAGGAAGACATCGACCTGGTGATCAGCGACTGGCGCATGCCCGGCATGGACGGCCCGGCGTTGCTGGCGGAAATCAAGGTGCGCTACCCGCAGTTGCCGGTGATCGTGATGACCGCCTACAGCACCGTGAAAAACGCCGTGCAGTCGATGCGCAACGGCGCCTACGACTACATCGCCAAGCCGTTCGACATCGACGAGCTGGACATCACGGTGGCCAAGGCCCTGCAGTTTCGCGACATCATGCGCGACAACGCGCGCATGCGGGCGGAGCTGGATGAGCATTCGCAGTTCGACAGCCTGGTGGGCGACAGCCCGGCGTTTCGCCGGGTGCTGCACGCCGTGGACTCGGTGCGCGACAGCAACGCTACGGTGCTGCTGACCGGCGAAAGCGGTACCGGCAAAGAGATGGTCGCCCGGGCCATCCACAAACACGGCAACCGCGCCGACAAGCCGTTTGTGGCGGTCAACTGCGCGGCGATTCCCGAAGGCTTGCTGGAAAGCGAGATGTTCGGCCACCGCAAGGGCGCCTTCACCGGCGCCGTGGCGGACCGGGTCGGGCGTTTCATGCAGGCCGACAAAGGCACGTTGTTCCTCGATGAAGTGGGCGACATGCCGTTGGCGTTGCAGGCAAAAATCCTGCGGGCCTTGCAGGAACGGGTGATCGAGCCGGTGGGCGACCCGCGCGAGCGCAAGGTGGACGTGCGGGTGATTGCCGCCACCAACAAGAACTTGCTGGATGCGGTGGCCAACAAAGAGTTTCGTGAAGACCTTTACTACCGTCTCAATGTATTCCCGATTCCACTGCCAGCCCTGCGCGAGCGCGTGGAAGACATCGCGCCGCTGGCCCGGCACTTCGCCCAGACCTTGAGCGCTACGGCCGGTAAACGCATCACCGGCTTCAGCCCCGAGGCGTTGCAGGCGATGGCCGCGTATTCCTGGCCGGGCAATATTCGCGAACTTCAAAACTGCGTGGAGCGGGCGACCATTGTCGCGGCGACGCCGGTGATCGAAGACATTGATCTGCCGGCGTACCTGTTCGCCTCCAAACCGGCTGAAGACGGCGTGGGCGCGATACTCAGCAACGGGCCGGGCGTGCCGCACGACCTGGATGCGGCGCTGGCCGAGGTGGAGAAGGCCTACATCATGGCCGCGTTGCAGGAGAGCAATGGCGTGCAGGCTGCGGCGGCCCAGAAGATCGGGATTTCCGAGCGCAGTTTCTGGTATCGGTTGAAGAAGCTGGGAATTCAGGTGGACAAGATCGTTCGTTGAAATTGCTGAAGCAACGCCGATCAACTGTAGGAGCTGGCTTGCCTGCGATAGCATCACCTCGGTGTAACTGACACACCGAGGTGCCTGCATCGCGGGCAAGCCCGGCTCCCACAGAAGCTGGCGCCCACACTGATTGAGGTGTGTCAGGCGTGCATGCGAACCCACACGCTGACCAACACCGTCGCCGCCATCAACCACGCCACGGCCGCCACCGCCAGCGAAGCCTCCAGCCGCATCCGGTCGACCATCACGTATAGCGTCGCCAGGTACACAAAGTACGGAATGATCGACCACATCCCGAACACTATCGTGGTCTTCAAATCTTCCACCGAGCGCCCCTTGCCGACGATGTAATGCGCGATCAGCGCGAACGTCGGAAACAGCGGCACCAGGCCCGCGATGTAATAGTTTTTGGTCTTGGCCAGCGCCGCCAGGATCAACACAACCCCGGCACCCAGCGCCGCCTTCAGCAATAAATCCACACTGTGCTCCTAGTGGCTAAGCCCGTACTTCTTGACCTTGTCGAACAGCGTGGTCTTGGCCATCCCCAGTTCCTGGCTGGCCTGGGTCAGGTTGCCGCCGCTGCGCTGCAAGGCGTCGTTGAGCAGGTTGCGTTCGAAGGCTTCCACCGCTTCGGTAAAGGCCAGACCGTGATTGCCGCTGCTGGCGCCGCTCTTCTTGAACGCCGGCAAGCCAAGCGCAAACCGCTCGGCCACGTTGCGCAATTCACGCACGTTACCCGGCCAGTCGTGGCTCATCAGGTTGGACAGGGTCTGGTTGTCGAGGTCGGGCGCGGTGCGGTCGAAACGCAGGGACGACTGCTGCAGGAAGTGTTCGAACAACTGCAGGATGTCTTCGCGACGTTCCCGCAACGGCGGCAGTTCCAGGGTCACCACGTTGAGGCGGTAGTACAGGTCGCTGCGAAACTGGTTGGCGCGGCTCAGGTCGTCCAGGTCGGACTTGGTGGCGGCGATCACCCGGCAATCCACCGCCACGCTCTGGTTCGAACCCAGGCGTTCCAGGGTGCGTTCCTGCAACACCCGCAGCAGTTTGATCTGCAGGTTCATCGGCATGCTTTCCACTTCGTCGAGGAACAGCGTGCCTTCGTGGGCGTGTTCGATCTTGCCGATGCGGCGTTTGCCGGCGCCGGTAAACGCGTTGGCCTCGTGGCCGAATATCTCGCTTTCAAACAGGTTTTCCGGCAGGCCGCCGCAGTTCAAGGCGACGAACTGATGGGAATGGCGCCGGCTGAAATCATGCAGGCAGCGGGCAACCAGTTCCTTGCCGGTGCCGGTCTCGCCTTCGATCAGCACGTTGGCCGAGGTGTCGGCGACGTTGGCGATCAGTTCCCGCAGGTTCTGCATGGCGGGGGAGCGGCCAATGATCCGGCCTTCCAGGGAGTCGCGCTCGGCCAACTGCCGGCGCAGCGACCAGACCTCCCGCGCCAAACCGCGTTGCTCGAGGGCGCGGCGGGCAACGTCTACCAGGCGTTCGGGGGAGAAGGGTTTTTCCATGAAGTCATAGGCGCCGTTGCGCATCGCGCCCACGGCCATGGAGATATCGCCGTGGCCGGTGATCAGCACCACCGGCAGGCTTTTATCCAAAGCCTTGAGCCGGGTCAGCAGCTCCAGGCCGTCGATGCCCGGCAGACGGATATCACTGATGACGATGCCGGCGAAGTTTTCACCGACCCGGGTCAGGGCTTCTTCGGCGCTGGCCACGCCCACGCTGGGAATGTCTTCCAGGGCCAGGGCTTGCTGGCAGCCGAGCAATACATGGGGGTCGTCTTCGACGATCAGCACGGTCAGGTCGGTGGTTTTTTCTGTGTTCATTTCGACTCGACTGGTTGAGGGCTCGCCAGCGGCAAACTCAGGACAAAGGCAGTACCACCGCTGGCCGGGTGCTCGACGGCAAGGTTGCCGCCGGTGGCCGCCGCGAGGCTGGCCGACAGTGTCAGGCCCAGGCCCAGGCCTTGCTCGCCGGGTTTGGTGGTAAAGAACGGTTCGAACAAATGCTTGCGGGCCTCGGGGTCAATGCCGTGGCCGTTGTCGCGCACCTGCAGGCGGTATTTGCCCTCGACGATGTCGCCGTCCAGCCACAACTCGGGGGCGGGTTGCGCCTGCATCGCGTCCAGGGCGTTGCCGATCAGGTTGACCAGAATCTGCTCCAGGCGGGTCTGGTCGATCTGCAACTGTGCGTGGGTGAAGTGACGGTGCACCGTCAGCGGCAAGCTCTCCAGGCGACTGCCCAGGATCTGGAACGTGGCGTCCACCGCCTTGCCCAGATTGGCCTCGCCCTGGTCATCACCGCGCCGGGCAAAGGAGCGCAGGCTGGCGGTGATGCGGCCCATGCGGTCGATCAGTTCGTTGATGGTCTTGAGGTTGGCGCTGGCGGTGTCCAGCGCCCCGCGCTCGAGGAAGCGCACGGTGTTGCCCGACAGGGTGCGCAGGGCCGCCAGTGGCTGGTTCAATTCGTGGGCGATGCTGGTGGACATCTGGCCGATGGCCGCGAGTTTGCCGGCCTGTACCAATTCGTCCTGGGCACGGCGCAGGGTTTCCTCGGCCTGGCGCCGCTCGCGAATCTGGCTCTTGAGCCGTTCGTTGCTGGCCCGCAGGTCGGTGGTGCGTTCGGCAATCCGTCGTTCCAGCTGATTATTGGCTTCCTGCAAGGCTTCCCGGGCGGCGAGCCGGGTGGCGATCACCTTGCGCCGCTCGTTCCAGGCGATCAGCAGGAACGCCACCAACGCGAAGGCCACGGCCACCAGGATGCCCTGGTTGATAGCGGCCTGGCGCAGGTCATTCAGCGGGGTCAGCAGGGTGAAGTTCCACGGGGTGTCATTCAGCGGGCGGGTTTGCGCCAGGTAGCTGACCTCGTGCTCGTCTGCCACCACTTCGCTGTTGGCCGGGAAGGTCAGCTTCTCGGTGCCTTCGTTGAGGCGCTCGCGGGCCAGGGGTTCCAGCTCGCTGAGGGTCGCCCAGTAATATTGCAGGCTGTGGGCGAGGCGGTCCTTGGTGTCATCGCTCAGAGGTCGCACGGACTTGAGGCGACGGGCCGGGTCGCTGGAGAGAATGATGATGCCATTCTCGTCACTGACGAAGGCCTCCAGGCGCGCCCGCTGCCAGCGCTCTTCCAGCGCTTCCAGGCGGACCTTGACCACGGCGACGCCGATGATCTTGCCGTGTTCTTCCAGGCCATGGGCCAGGTAATAGCCGGGTTCGCCGTTGGTGCTGCCGATGCCGTAGAACCGGCCCGGCTGGCCGCGCACGGCATTCTGGAAATAGGCACGGAAGGACAGGTCTTCACCCTGGTAACTGTCGGCATCGCGCCAGTTACTGGTGGCCAGCACGCGGCCGGTGGTGTCCATCACGTAGATCGCCCGGCTGCGACTGCGTCGGTTCAGGCCTTCGAGGTAGTCGTTGACGGTTTTGCGGGTTTCCTGATTCGGGTCGGCCAAGAGCCTGGAGACGCTGGACTCCAGCTCCAGGAGGCTGGGCAGGTAGGTGTATTTGCTGAGTTCGCTCTCGACGGTGCGGGCGTGTAATTCCAGCTGGCGTTCGCCGGTATCGCTGAGGGTGCGGATCCCATAGAACTCACTGATCCAGAAGCCGACATAACCCAGTCCGATCACCAGGGCGATGATCAGCGGCGGCAGGAACAATTGGCGAATCAGACGAGGCTTCACGGCAAGTGATGGCGGCGCGGCGCGAAAGAGGTTGGGGTCGCATTTCATCACAGATGCCTTGGGTCAACCAGAGCTGTCAGCCTGCGCGGTCCCGTGTGGGAGCAGGCTTGTGTGGGAGCCGGGCTTGCCCGCGATGCAGGCGCCTCGATGTGTCAGTTACACCGAGGTGATGCAATCGCAGGCAAGCCAGCTCCCACACAAGCCTGCTCCTACACAAGCCCGGTTTTCACAGGGCAGCAGTGGTGCTTTTTAGTGCTGCAGGATTTTCTCAAGGAAGTGCTGCGCACGCTCGGAGCGGGCGCTGATGTCGCCGAAGAATTCCTCTTTCGGGCAGTCTTCGATGATCTTGCCTGCGTCCATGAAGATCACCCGGTCGGCGACCTTGCGGGCGAAACCCATTTCGTGGGTCACGCACATCATGGTCATGCCTTCGTGGGCCAGTTGCACCATCACGTCGAGCACTTCGTTGACCATTTCCGGGTCGAGGGCCGAGGTCGGTTCGTCGAACAGCATGACGATCGGGTCCATCGCCAGCGCACGGGCAATCGCCACACGCTGTTGCTGGCCGCCGGAAAGCTGGCCCGGGTGCTTGTGGGCGTGGGCCGACAGACCGACACGCTCCAGCAGTTGCAGGCCTTTCTTGGTGGCTTCTTCCTTGCTGCGGCCCAATACCTTGATCTGCGCGATGGTCAGGTTTTCGGTGATGGTCAGGTGCGGAAACAGCTCGAAGTGCTGGAACACCATGCCAACGCGCGAGCGCAGTTTCGGCAGGTTGGTCTTCGGGTCGGCGATGGAGGTGCCATCGACCACCACGTCGCCCTTCTGGAACGGTTCCAGGGCGTTGACGCATTTGATCAGGGTGGATTTGCCCGAGCCGGACGGCCCGCACACCACGATCACTTCGCCTTTTTTAACCTCGGTGCTGCAATCGGTCAGCACCTGGAAGTCGCCATACCACTTGTTGATATTCTTGATAGAGATCATACGGCAAACCTTTTTTGCAGACGCTTGACCAGCAGCGAGGCGGAAAAGCTGATGATGAAGTAGACGACACCGGCGAAGATCAGGAACTCATTGGAGCGGCCGATGATGTCGCCGTTGGAGCGGGCGGAGTTGAGGAAGTCCACCAGGCCCACGGTGTAGACCAGCGAGGTGTCCTGGAACAGGATGATCGACTGTTGCAGCAGCAACGGGGTCATCTTGCGGAACGCCTGGGGCAGGATGATCAGGCGCATGGTCTGGCCGTAGGTCATGCCCATGGCTTGCGCGGCGGCCATCTGGCCCTTGGGGATCGACTGCACGCCGGCCCGCACGATTTCACAGAAGTACGCCGCCTCGAACATCATGAAGGCCACGACGCAGGAGGTGAATGCACCGATCGGGGTGTCTTCGCCGGTGATCCAGCGCAGCACGAACGGCACCGCCAGGTAGAACCAGGTGATCACCAACAGCAACGGGATCGAGCGGAAGTAGTTCACATAGGCGCCGGCCAGGCGCGACAGCAGTTTGCTGGACGACAGGCGCATCAGCGCGAGGATCGTACCCAGGACGATGCCGCCGACCACGCCCATGACCATCAACTGCAAGGTCATGACCATGCCGTTCCACAGGCCCGGGATGGCGGGGATGATGCCGCTGAAATCGAAGTCCATTATTTACCCCCCACGGAGATCAGGCCGGGCACGGCGACTTTCTTCTCGACCACGCGCATCAGCAGCATCAGGCTCATGTTCAGGGTGAAGTAGATCAGCGTGGCCAGGGTGAAGGCCTCAAACAGGTTGGCCGAGAACTCGGCGGTCTGTTTGGTTTGCGCCAGCAGTTCCATCAAGCCGATCAGGGACGCCACGGAGGAGTTCTTGAAGACGTTGAGGAATTCCGAGGTAAGCGGCGGAATGATGATCCGGTAGGCCTGGGGCAGCAGCACGTTCCAGTAGATCTGTGGCAGCTTGAAGCCCATGGCGCGCGCGGCAGCTTCCTGGCCCCGTGGCAACGCCTGGATGCCGGTGCGCACTTGTTCGCACACACGGGCGGCGGTGAACAGGCCCAGGCACACGACAACGCTCAGGTAGGCCGAGGTGGTCGGGTTAAGGTCTTGTTTGTACCAGTCTTGCAGGTTCTGCGGCAGCAGGTCGGGTATCAGGAAGTACCAGATGAACAGCTGAACCAGCAGCGGCACGTTACGAAACAGTTCCACGTAGCAGGTCGCGATGCCGGATACGAGGCGGTTTGGCACGGTGCGCATGACGCCCAGTATCGAGCCCAGCAGCAAGGCGATAATCCACGCCACGATGGCGATGGCAATGGTCCAGCCCAGGCCGGTGATGTACCAGTCGAGATAAGTCTCGCTGCCAACGCCGGTGGACTTGAAGAACACGCCCCAGTCCCAGTTGTAATTCATTAGGGTCTCCCCTCGAGATCGATCGATGTACAAGCACCCGCTTGGGGAAGATCCTTTCCCGCCCGGCGGCGAACGCCAGGCACACGCGATCGGCTCGAAAACTGCCAAGTCGAGTGTTCCAAAATTAAAGCCAGCAGGTAGTAACAGACGCCTGAGGGAACGTTGGCTCCCTCAGGACATAAGCTTAGTCAGGTATCAGATTTTTACGTCAGGCGCTGGCTTGTCGCTCGGGTTGGCGATCAGATCCTTGACCTTCTCGCTCATCGGGAAGTTCAGGTTCAGGCCTTTAGGCGGGATCGGGCTTTCAAACCACTTGGCGTAGATTTTGTTGATCTCACCGGATTTGTACAGGCCAACAATCGCGTCATCCACGGCCTTCTTGAAGGCTGGGTCGTCTTTGCGAACCATGCAGGCGTAGGCTTCGAAGGACTGCGGAGTACCGGTGATGACCCAGTCATCCGGCTTCTTGGCCTTGGCTTCTTCACCGGCCAGCAGGGCGTCGTCCATCATGAAGGCAACGGCGCGGCCGCTTTCCAGCATCTGGAAGGATTCGCCGTGGTCCTTGGCGGAGATGACGTTCATGCCCATCTGCTTGTCGGCGTTCATCGCCTTGATGATGCGCTCGGACGTGGTGCCGGCGGTGGTCACGACGTTCTTGCCTTTCAGGTCAGCGAAATCGCTGTAGGACGGCTTGCCATCCTTGTCTTTCTTGACCAGCAGGCGGGTGCCGATTTCGAAGATGTTGACGGTGAAGTCGACTTGCTGGGCACGTTCGGCGTTGTTGGTGGTGGAGCCGCACTCGATGTCCGCGGTGCCGTTCTGGATCAACGGGATACGGGTCTGCGAGGTGACCAGGTTGTACTTGGTCTTCAGGTCGGGTTTGTTCAGGTCTTTTTTCAGGGCTTCAACGATAGCCAGCTGAATGTCGTGGGAGTAGCCCACGGGTTTGCCCGAACCATCCGCGATATAGGAAAACGGAATGGAGCTGTCGCGGTGAGCGAGAGTGATGGTGCCGGAGTCGTTGATTTTCTTCAGCGTGCCGGTGAGTTCGGCGGCGAAAACTGGAGTGCTGATCAGAGCAGCAGCGATAGCTGCGCCCAAAATATGGGGAACGATACGCATCAATACTTCCTCGACATTTGTTTTTTTTATGAGACCGGTTGGGACGGCCACGTTTTTATATAAACAGTACTGCGAAAGCCTGTGACGGCTCCTGAGGCGCCTCAGACAATCGCCTACGAGTGTAGAGCATGAGTCGTGCCAGACCTGAAATAAAAGGTTAACAGTATGATTTATATAGAGATTAACTTTGTGTGACGGCTTTTTTGCCTCGGTGTAGTCCGGCAAACCGAATAGGTCGGGGTATGACGTTCGGAAAACCGAATGGCGGGATGGGCCTGTATCGCCCATGAAAAAGCCCCGGGAACAGGGCTCCCGGGGGCTGTTTTGTGTAGCGCTGTCAGAACGTGTAGTCGGCCGACACCACCGCTGCACGACCATCGCCAGGCACTGCCCAGCCATTGTTGCGGATGCGGGTCAGGTACTCCTTGTCGAAAAGGTTGTTGATGTTCAACTGCAGGTTCAACTGTTTGTTGACCTTGTAGCCGAGCATCGCACGTTGCACCGCGTAGCCGGGCGCAGTCGGGGCGCCGGCGGCGCTGACCAGGTACTGCTTGCTTTGCGCGGTGATGCCGTAGCCCACCTGGAAGTCGTAGGGCAGGTCATACACCGTCCAGAGACTGGCCGCATGTTTGGGCGTGAACGGCAGCGGCTCGCCTTTCTGCGCGTCGAAACCTGTGGTTGCCAGGGTGAAGTCGCTGGCGCTGCGCAGCACGCGGGTGTCCAGGTAGGTGTAGTTGGCGAAGACTTTCCAGCGATCCGTGATCGCACCGCTCAGGCCGAGTGCCACACCATCTGCACGGGCTTTACCGTCGAGGGATTGAGTGCCGCTCAGGTTGGTCGGGTCGTTATCGGCAACTTTGTAGTTGGTGCGGTCATTGCGGAAGATCGCGCCGGTGAGTGACAGGGCATTGTCGAAGAAGTCCCACTTGGTGCCGATTTCATAGCTGACGGCGGTTTCCGGGGCGACGTTGCAGTTGTTGGTGGCCACGCTTGAGCTTTTGGCCGGGGTGTAGCAGCCACCGTTGACGCTGGCTTGGGACGGCGTCTTGCTGTTGCCGTAAGCCACATAGAAGCTGCCGTTTTCCGCCGGTTTGTAGACCAGGGCCAGGCGGTAGGACGTCAGGTCATCGGCTTGGCCGAAACGAGTGCCTGGGGTTTCCACACCGGTACTGGAGTAGGCGTTGCTCACCGAACTGCCGGCGTTATGCTCGTAGCGCAAACCACCGTTGATTTCCCATTGCGGGCTGAGCTTGAGCGTGTCGAAGGCGTAGGCAGCACGGTTGTTCAGCGCGCCATCGACGTGGGCGGCGCGGGTGAAGTTGACCGGCCCGTTCCACTCGGAGTTCGGATCGCTGAAGCTCACCGGTGGCGGGACGATCGTGCTGCCGTTGGCGTTGGTCAGCCACTTTCCGGTATCCGCCTCATATTCCTCGCGGCTGATGGCGATGCCGGTCACCAGCGTGTGGTCGATAAACCCGGTGCTGAAGTGGCTGGTCACGTCGGTCTGGTTGGTGAACATCTTGTTCTGGGTGTTGCGTTCGTTACCCAGAGAGCCGCCGCTTGGCTGGAAAAAGCCCGGTTGCAGGCCTGCGGCGCAAGGGGCACCGGTGATCTGGGTGCCGCTGGCCAGGCAGCCGGCCTGGGCACCTTCGGGGCCCGAGGCGCGCAGGTCCTGGCGAACCCGCTCGACACGGGTGAAGTTGCGCACGGAGACGGCTTCGTTGAAGTCGTGCTCAAGCTTCAGGCTGAACGAGTCCGCGGTGGTTTTCTGGTCATTGATGTTGTGGTAGCCGTAGAAATCGCTCCAACCCACGCCCGGCATGGGCTTGCCGTTGTAGATGGGGATGCCGTACTGCGGCGTGTTGTCATCTTTCTGATGTTCGAAACTGACGGTGACGCGGGTCGGCGTGCCCAGGCCAAAGGCGATGGAAGGCGCAATGCCCCAGCGCGAGTAATCTTCATAATCGCGGCCAGGCACATCGTTACCATGGGCCATCAGGTTCAGGCGGAACGCGGTGGTGTCGTTGAGCATCTGGTTGGTATCAAGCGTGGTGCGCTTGTAGTTGTCGGTGCCGATGCCTGCGCTGATGGTGGTTTTGTCCCGCAGTTCCGGTTGCTTGCTCACCAGGTTGATGGTGCCGCCGACTGCGCCGGAGCCTGAATACACCGAACTCGCGCCGCTGACGACTTCCACCTGCTCCAGGTTGAACGGGTCGGTGCGGCTGTATTGCGCGCTGTCGCGCACGCCGTCGACGTAGATGTCGCCGCTGGCGGAAAACCCGCGCAGGTTGATGCTGTCGCCATACCCGCTGCCACCTTCGCCCGCACCGAAGGTAATGCCTGGCACGGTGCTGAGTACGTCGCGCAGGGTCAGCAGGTTTTGGTCATGAATGACTTCCTTGGGCACCACCGTAATGGTCTGCGGCGTGTCGCGCAGTGCCTCGGTGTACTTGGGGGATGAGGGAGCCACAGGGTTGTAGACGCTCTGGCTCGGGGCCTGGCCTTCGATGCTGGTCGCACCGAGCTGAATCACGCCTGTGTTGTCATCTGGTGCAGTCTCCGCTGCATAACTGAATCCTCCCTGCGCAGCCACTGCCAAGCCCACTGCCGACGCGAGCATATGCCGCGATGAAAGGGGGGCAGAACTGATCCCGGTAGCCATTGAGTAGTCTCTTGTTGGTGTTAGTGAGATGCGATCGTAATTGATAAGCGATCTCAAATGTAATACTTTGTAACCAAATAATTCATGAAACTTTTGCGATCCTTGATCGCCACACGGGGCAGTAATGCAGAGTGCGCAGCCAGGCAGCGAGCCGTCTGATATCGGTGATAACCCGCGTGCTTATGTGCGGTGGGTGATGCATGCGGCACAACTGGGTGATGCCGACGCACAGGCGACCCTGGCCCAACTGCTGCTTGACGGTCGCGGCGTGCAGAAGGATGAGGCGCTGGCATTGAGCTGGTTTCGCATCGCCGCGCGGCAGCGTCATCCCATGGCGATCAACATGATCGGGCGCTGCCTGGAGAATGGATGGGGCTGCGAAATCGACCTGGACGATGCCGCGCAGCATTACCGCAAGGCGGCCGATCTGGGATTGGATTGGGGTTTGTATAACTACGGACAACTGCTGACCCGTGGTCGTGGCGTGGGGCGCGATCTTGCTGCGGCGTATGAGCTGTTCGTCCGGGCTGCGGCCAAGGGGCATGCCAAGTCGATGAACCTGTTGGGGCGGTTCCATCACGAAGGCGTCGTGGTGCCCAAGGATGTTCAACTGGCGCGGCAGTGGTATCAGCGTTCCGCCGAGGCCGGGGATTTCCGAGGGCAGTACAACCACGCCTCGGAGCTGGCTGAAGACGGCGACGAGGTGCAGGCCTGCCTATGGCTGGAGCGGGCGCTTGCGACGGCTACTCCGGGCTTTTTGCAGGCGGCTTATCCCGTCTTGCTGGGTTCTGCGCTCAACGGGATCCGTGAAATGGGCCAGCGTTATCAGCGCCATCTGCAGACATGAAAAAGCCCCTGGACCTTTCGGTGCAGGGGCTTTTTTACTGCTGGTAGATCAGGCCGCTTCGATCTTGCCGCGATTGTGCTCAACCTTGGACAGGTAGCGCTGTACGTTTTCCTGTTCTTCCGGTGTGGTGAACAGGCCCAGCTTGCTGCGGCGCCACAGGATGTCCTGGGGCTGCGTGGCCCATTCTTCGGCGCACAGGTAATCGACTTCGCGGGTGTACAGGCCGCCACCGAGGTGGTCGCCCATGTCGGCCAGCGATTGCACGCCTTCCAGCAGGCGCCAGGTGCGGCTGCCGTAGGTGGTGGACCAGCGACGGGCAATCTCGCTTGGCACCCAGTCGTATTTGCTGCGGATTGCATCGGCCAGGGCTTCTGGCGTGCTCATGTTTTCACCGCCGGGCAGGGTGGCCGTGGCCGTCCAGCTTGGACGCATCTGGGTAAAGTACGGCGCCAGTTGTGCCATCGCCGATTCGGCCAGCTTGCGGTAGGTGGTCAACTTGCCGCCGAACACCGACAGCAACGGCGCCTCGCCCGAGGTGCCGGACAGCGCCAGGGTGTAGTCGCGGGTCACGGCCGACGGGTTGTCGGATTCGTCGTTGCACAGCGGGCGCACGCCGGAATAGGTGTGCACGATGTCATCGCGGCTCAGCTGTTTCTTGAAGTGCGCGTTGACCACGTTGAGCATGTAGTCGGTTTCACCTTCGGTAATCGCCACTTTCGCCGGGTCGCCGGTGTATTCGCGGTCGGTGGTGCCGATGATGGTCAGGTGATTCAGGTACGGAATGGTGAAGACGATGCGCTGGTCTTCGTTCTGCAGGATGTGCGCGTGGGCGCCGTCATACAGCTTCGGCACGATCAGGTGGCTGCCCTGGATCAGGCGGATGCCGTAGGGCGAGTCCAGCTTCAGGTCATCCTTGATGAACTTGGCCACCCATGGGCCGGCGGCGTTTACCAGCGCGCGGGCGCGGATCGAGAACAGGCTGCCATCGGCACGCTCCATGTTCATTTCCCACAGGCCTTTGCTGCGGTGCGCACTGACGCAACGGGTCTGGGTGTGGATATGCGCACCCTTTTCACGCGCGGCCATGGCGTTGAGGACTACAAGGCGGGCGTCGTCGACCCAGCAGTCGGAGTATTCGAAGCCTTTGGTGATTTCGCTTTTCAGCGGGCTGTCGGGGCCGAACTTGAGGCTCTTGGAGCCTTCGAGTTTTTCGCGCTTGCCCAAGTGGTCATAGAGGAACAGGCCGGCGCGGATCATCCACGCCGGACGCAGGTGCGGGCGGTGTGGCAATACAAAACGCATTTGCTTGACGATGTGCGGGGCCTTGGCCAACAGCACTTCACGTTCAGCCAGGGCTTCGCGCACCAGGCGAAATTCGTAATGTTCCAGGTAGCGCAGGCCGCCGTGGATCAGTTTGCTGCTGGCGGAAGAGGTGTGGCTGGCCAGGTCGTCCTTTTCGCAAAGGAATACCGACAAACCGCGCCCGGCTGCGTCTGCTGCAATGCCGACGCCATTGATCCCGCCACCGATAACGGCGACGTCATAGACTTCGGCAAGCGGTGGGGCAGGCAAGGTAGAAGGGTTCATCGGCTGGCCTCGCAATCTTTTTCGTATTGGAATTCGAACATAAATGTTCATTTGCGAAAATGGTAGCTCATAAACGCGGGCACAGCCAGTCCGCTTCGATTGAAAATACTGATCGAAGGGCGAGGAAAGGAAAATTTGTGAACATCAGGGGGCAGGACACCCCCCTGTTTGGGCTTACACCACTTCCAGCCGAATCTTGTGCTGATTCAACAGTTGCACCAGCGCCGGAACCGGCTGCTGATCGGTGACTAAACAATCAATCAAACTGATCGGTCCCAGGCGAATCATGGCGTTGCGCCCGAATTTGCTGGAGTCCGCCGCCAGGATCACCTTGCGCGCATTGGCAATGATCGCCTGGGAAACCCGCACTTCCTGGTAATCGAAGTCCAGAAGGCTGCCGTCTTCATCGATACCGCTGATGCCCACCAGGGCGAAATCGACCTTGAACTGGTTGATAAAATCGACGCTGGCCTGGCCCACCACGCCGCCGTCACGGCGCACGTTGCCGCCGGTCAGGAGTACGTCGAAGTCGTCTTTGGCACTCAGCATCATGGCGACGTTGAGGTTATTGGTGATGATTTTCAGGTGGCTGTGGTTAAGCAGCGCGCGCGCAATCGACTCGGTGGTGGTACCGATGTTGATAAACAACGAGGCATGATCGGGGATTTGCGCGGCGATGGCTTCGCCGATGCGCTGTTTCTCGTCGCGCATCTGGTCGGCACGCATGGCGTACGCGGTGTTTTCAACGCTGGAATCATAGGCTGCGCCGCCATGGTAGCGGCGCAACAGATTGGCTTCCGCCAGTTGATTGATATCGCGGCGGATGGTTTGCGGGGTGACAACAAAGAGCTGCGCCATTTCCTCGATACTCACATAGCCGCGTTCGCGGACCAGTTCGAGGATTTGTTGCTGGCGGGGAGGCAGATTCATGGTGCGTCCTTTGGGCTGCCGTAAAAAGTGGCCCATGATGACGCAGGAATCTGCTCCCTGCCAGTTGCAACCCTATGTGGGTCCGGCGCTTGGCTTATTCAGCGCCTTCGTGGGGTTCCCAGTCGCGGGTGCGGCTGACCGCTTTTTGCCAGCCGGCGTAGAGTTTTTCCTTCGCCGCTTCTTCCAGTTGCGGTTCGAATTGACGCTCGATCACCGCCTTGCCGCGCAGTTCGTCCAGGCTGCCCCAGAAGCCGCACGCCAGGCCAGCCAGGTAGGCGGCGCCCAATGCGGTGGTTTCGCGCATTTGCGGGCGCTCAACCTGGGTGCCGAGGATGTCGGCCTGGAACTGCATCAGGAAGTTGTTGGCGACGGCGCCACCGTCTACCCGCAGGGATTTGAGGCGTTCGCCGGAATCCTGCTGCATGGCGTCAAGCACGTCGCGGGTCTGGTAGGCAATCGACTCCAGGGCGGCACGAATGATGTGATCCACGCGTACGCCACGGGTCAGGCCGAACAGCGCGCCACGGGCATACGGGTCCCAGTACGGAGCGCCCAGGCCGGTGAAGGCCGGCACCAGGTACACGCCGTTGCTGTCCTTGACCTTGCCCGCGAAGTATTCGGTGTCGGTGGCGTCGGCGATGATCTTCAGCTCGTCACGCAGCCACTGCACGGTGGAACCGCCGTTGAACACGGCGCCTTCCAGGGCGTAGGCCACTTCGCCGCGGGGGCCGCAAGCGATGGTGGTGAGCATGCCGTGCTTGGATTTCACGGCCTTGTCGCCGGTGTTCATCAGCAGGAAGCAGCCGGTGCCGTAGGTGTTTTTCGCCTGGCCCGGTTCTACGCACATTTGGCCGAACAGCGCCGCCTGCTGGTCACCGGCGATACCGCCGATGGCGATGCCGCTTTTGGTGCGGCCGTAGATTTCAGAGGAGGACTTCACTTCCGGCAGCATTTCGCGCGGCACGTCGAGAATCTCCAGCATCTTCGCATCCCACTCCAGGGTGTGGATGTTGAAGAGCATGGTGCGCGAGGCGTTGGTGTAGTCAGTGACGTGGGTTTTGCCGCCGGTAAATTTCCAGATCAGCCAGCTGTCGATGGTGCCGAACAGCAGCTCGCCGTTACGCGCACGCTCGCGGCTACCTTCGACGTTGTCGAGGATCCACTTGAGCTTGGTGCCGGAGAAGTACGGGTCGGTGACCAGGCCAGTGGTGTCGTTGATGTATTGCTCGTGGCCGTCGCGCTTGAGCTGCTGGCAGATCTCGGTGCTGCGGCGGCATTGCCAGACGATCGCGTTGTAGATCGGGCGGCCGGTGATTTTGTCCCAGACCACCGTGGTTTCACGCTGGTTGGTGATACCGATGGCCGCGACTTGGTCATGGTGCAGGCCGGCTTGTGCCAGGGCCTCGACCATCACCGCGCTCTGGGTGGCGAAAATTTCCATCGGGTCATGTTCGACCCAGCCGGCTTGCGGGTAATGCTGGGTGAATTCACGCTGGGCGGTGCAGACCACGTTGGCGTCACGATCAAAGATGATCGCCCGGGAACTGGTGGTGCCCTGATCGAGGGCAATGATGTAGTTCTTATTCTGAATGTCGGTCATGTCGATTGCCTTGGACGGAGAATAGGGGGAGTCAAAAAATAGCCTGGGGCGCAAAAGGGCAGTACGGCCCAGGCTATCGCATCAGGAAGTGCGGGTTTTGCCGGTGGCGGCAGCTTCGGTTTCAGCAGTTGTAGCAGGTGCGGCGCTCGGCAGGTGACGGGCAATCAGCCCGCGATACGCTGCAGCACCGAGGCAGGCACCGACAATCGGCGCGAAGATCGGAATCAGGAAATAAGGAATGTCGCGCCCGCCCGTGAAGGCCATTTCACCCCAACCGGCGAAAAAGGTCATCAGCTTGGGACCGAAGTCACGGGCCGGGTTCATCGCAAAGCCGGTCAACGGGCCCATGGCGCTGCCGATCACGGCGATCAGCAAACCAATCAGCAGCGGCGCCAACGGGCCACGGGGCAGGCCGTTGTTGTCGTCGGTCAGGGCCATGATCACGCCCATCAGGATCGCGGTGATGACCATTTCCACCAGGAACGCCTGGGCGGTGCCCAGCAGCGGATGCGGGTAGGTGGAGAACACCGACGCCAGTTCCAGGCTGGCCTGGGTGCCGCGAATCATGTGGTGGGTTTGTTCGTAATCGAAAAACAGGTTGCTGTAGAGCGTGTAAACCAACGCGGCCGAGCAGAAGGCGCCGGCGACCTGGGCGATGATGTAGAACGGCAATTTGCGCTTGTCGAAATCGGCAAAGATGCACAGGGCAATACTGACGGCCGGATTGAGGTGAGCCCCGGAAATACCGGCGCTCAGGTAGATCGCCATGCTGACGCCGATCCCCCAGATGATACTGATTTCCCACAAGCCAAAGCTGGCGCCCGCGACCTTGAGCGCAGCAACACATCCGGTACCGAAGAAGATCAGCAACGCAGTGCCGAGGAATTCGGCCATGCATTGACTTGAAAGTGAAGGCTGTTGAAGAGCAGTTGTCATGGAAAACCTCTGTTTTTGTTGTTGTCTGGCGTTTTGCCTCAACGGGCAATCGGCGATTTTCACCGTGGCAAGGATCCCCATCCTGTTCGCGGCTTACTGCTGTGAATCCGTAGGTCTATTCCTACAGTATTCGTAAACGAAAAAATATAGACAAGAATGACGGCTGTCAAAGGTCGAAAGTGAACGATCGGTCATTTTGTAATTATTGGTGTGGTGAATGATCGTGCCGTGGGCGATGGGAGTCGCTGGCGGGGGCCGCGCGCGGGCGTGGCAGAGGGCTTCGGACTAGAGCCTTTTGCCGCGTGTTGGCCTAGAATTGGCCGTCTGTTTTTTCACCTTTTTGCCAAGCCTGGAGCACGTATGACGCCCGCATTGGACCTGTTGAAAAAAGTTCGCGCCGAACATCGAATCCACAGTTACGAACATGATCCCAAGGCAGCGTCCTATGGTCTGGAGGCCGCGGAAAAATTGGGGCTTGATCCCGCACAGGTGTTCAAGACCCTGCTGGCCAGCAGCGAAAAAGCCGAGTTGCTGGTGGCCGTTGTGCCGGTCGTCGGAAGTTTGGATTTAAAAGCGTTGGCGCAGGCGGCGGGGGTGAAAAAGGTCGAGATGGCTGACCCTGCAGCGGCGCAACGGGCGACCGGCTATTTGCTGGGTGGCATCAGCCCGTTGGGGCAGAAGAAGCGCCTGCGCACCTTTGTCGATGTGAGCGCTCAGTCGTTTCCGACGATTTTTATCAGTGCGGGGAGAAGGGGGCTGGAAGTGGAGTTGGCAGCGGCGGTGCTGGCCGAACACACCCAGGCCAAGTTCGCGGAAATTGGCCGGGCGTGATGCGCTCCTACATGGCCTGGAACAACACCAGGTGCTCGGCTGCCACGCGTATGCCCACATCGGCACCGACCAGATGATCGGCGTGGCTGGGAAAGATCGATTCCAGCTGCGCGCCTGTCGGCAGCTGCAAGCGATACAGGGTCGACGCACCAAGGAACGTCTTGCCGACAATCCGGGCTTTCAAGGCGCTGTCCGGCGCATAAACAATGTCGTCCGGGCGCAGCAATACATCCACCGCACCGCCGGTAGGCCAGGTGTAGGCACGGTTGCCGCGCAACTCGCCCAGTTCAGTGGTGACCGATTCCGGCGTGTTCAACTGCCCGCGAATGAAGTAACCCTGGCCAATAAAGCTGGCGACGAAGGGCGTCAGCGGTTCGTGGTAGAGGTTGTAGGGCGTATCCCACTGCTCCAGGCGGCCTTCCTTGAACACACCCACATGGTCACTCACTGCGAAGGCCTCTTCCTGGTCATGGGTCACCAGAATCGCACTGGTGCCCCGCGCCTTGAGGATGTCGCGCACTTCATGGCTGAGCTTGCGCCGCAGTTCGCCGTCGAGGTTGGAGAAGGGTTCATCCAGCAGCAACAGTTGTGGCTCCGGCGCCAGGGCACGGGCCAGGGCGACGCGCTGTTGCTGGCCGCCGGAGAGTTCGTGGGGGAAGCGTTTGCCCAGGTTCTTCAGGTTCACCAGTTCCAGCAGTTCGGCCACTACCCGCTCTTTTTGCGGGTGCTTGCGAATGCCGAAGGCAATGTTGTCGGCCACACTGAGGTGTGGAAACAGTGCGTAGTCCTGGAACACCATGCCGATGCGACGTTTCTCCGGTGCCAGTGTGAAACCGGCGCTGGAGATGACTTCACCCGCCAGGCTGATCTCGCCTTCATGCACCGGCTCAAACCCGGCAATCGCCCGCAGGGTGGTGGTCTTGCCGCAGCCCGAGGAGCCCAGCAGGCAACCGATGTCGCCGGCGTTGAGGTGCAGATTGAGGTTCTGCACCACCCGTTGGTCCTGATAGCCGCATGCCAGATTGCGTAGGTTCAGCAGTAATGGCTGGCTCATGCAGGGCGGTACGCCGGCGCAACCAGAAACTCGAGCAAGGCCTTTTGTGCGTGCAGGCGGTTTTCTGCCTGGGCCCAGGCCACCGAGCGTTGGTCGTCCAGCAGGTCGAGGCTGATTTCTTCGCCGCGGTGGGCGGGCAGGCAGTGCATGAACAGCACGTCCGGCGCGGCCAGGTCGAGGAGGGCGCGGGTCACCTGGAACGGAGCGAACAGCTTGAGGCGCTTGGCGGTTTCTTCTTCCTGGCCCATGGAGGTCCAGACGTCGGTGCTCACCAGGTGCGCGCCGATGACCGCGTCACGCGGGTCGCGCACGATGGTCACGCGGTCGCCGGCCTGGGCCAGGAATTTGGCGTCCGGCTCATAGCCTTCAGGGCAGGCAACGCGCAATTGGAAGTCGAACTGGATCGCCGCTTCTATATAGCTGTTGCACATGTTGTTGCCGTCGCCGATCCAGGCCACGGTCTTGCCCTGGATCGAGCCGCGCTGTTCAAGGAAGGTTTGCATGTCGGCCAGCAACTGGCAGGGGTGCAGGTCATCGGACAGGCCGTTGATTACGGGCACTTGAGAGTTGGCGGCAAATTCGGTGAGGGTGCTGTGGGCGAAGGTACGGATCATCACCGCATCCAGCATGCTCGACATTACGATCGCACAGTCGCTGATCGGCTCGCCGCGGCCCAGTTGGGTATCGCGAGGCGACAGGAAGATGGCTTGCCCGCCGAGCTGGATCATGCCGGCTTCGAAGGACACGCGGGTGCGGGTCGACGACTTCTCGAAGATCATCCCGAGCACGCGGTTTTTCAAAGGCTCGAACAGTACGCCGCGGTTACGCAGGTCTTTAAGCTCAATGCCTCGACGGAGCACGCTGACCAGCTCTTCGGGCGTGCAATCCATCAGGGAGAGAAAGTGCCTTGCGCTCATCATTAACTACCTTTTTGCAACAGACCGCAGATACTCAAAGCCTTGTTTATTTTGAAAACGGGCGAGACCTGCGGCGAAAGCCGCACGGGGCGACGAAATAGGGGAAGGCGCGATCTTATAATTAAATGTCGCGTCTTACCAATAGGGCTACAGTTTTTAGGGGAGTTCAAGGACGCGGGGAGGGCGCTTTTGAAGCCTGTTTCCTGACAGCAGCGGGTCATTTGTACACTGGCGCTGCGTCATATTGCAATGCGCGAGGGCGGGCGCAGACCATGGCGCGTCGGTTTCAGCGGGCTGTCGGAGGGGGCTGAAACATTTCCTGATGTTTCCTCATGCCCAGGCCTGATGCCGCTGGATTCACACGACGAACGTTGCTGGCGCTGCCGCCTGGGGCGGGCCATAGTTTTGGTCCGAAGCGCTCAGCCCACAATAAAGAGACTGGCCATGACCAAGACTCTCCATCACCGTGCCTGCCATCTGTGCGAAGCCATCTGCGGCCTGACACTGGAAACCACCCAAGGCGAAGACGGGAGCCTGGCGATCACCTCGATCAAGGGCGACCCCCTGGACACCTTCAGCCGTGGCCATATCTGCCCCAAGGCCGTGGCCCTGCAGGACATCCAGAACGACCCCGATCGCCTGCACCAGCCCATGTTGCGCGTGGGCAGCGAATGGCAGCCAATTCCGTGGGACGACGCCTTTGCACTGGTAGCCGAACGCCTGTCAGGTATCCAGGCGCGCCATGGGCAGAATGCCGTGGCGGTGTACCAGGGCAATCCGAGCGTGCACAACTACGGCCTGATGACCCACAGCAACTATTTCCTCGGCCAGCTCAAGACCCGCAACCGTTTTTCCGCCACCTCGGTGGACCAGTTGCCCCACCACCTCACCAGCCACCTGATGTATGGCCACGGCCTGCTGCTGCCGATCCCGGACATCGACCATACCGATTTCATGTTGATCCTTGGCGGCAACCCGCTGGCGTCCAACGGCAGCATCATGACCGTGCCGGATGTGGAGAAACGCCTGAAGGCCATCCAGGCCCGGGGCGGCAAAGTGGTGGTCGTTGATCCACGGCGCAGCGAGACGGCGGCGATTGCCGATCAGCATCTGTTTGTGCGCCCCGGCGGTGATGCGGCGTTGTTGTTCGGGTTGCTCAATACGCTGTTCGCCGAGAACCTGACCTGTGACAGCCACCTGCCCGTGGACGGCCTGGATGAAGTGCGCCACGCCGTAGCCGGATTCACCGCCGAGGCCATGAGCCGCCAATGCGCGGTGCCAGCCGAGCAGATCCGCCAGTTGGCGCGGGACTTCGCCGCGGCCGAGGCGGCGGTGTGCTATGGCCGCATGGGCGTATCGACGCAGGCGTTCGGCACGCTGTGCCACTGGCTGGTGCAGTTGATCAACCTGGTCACCGGCAACCTGGACCGAGTGGGCGGCGCGTTGTGCACCACGCCGGCAGTCGACCTGGTGGCGTCCACTTCAGGCGGGCATTTCAACCGCTGGCAGAGCCGGGTTTCCGGGCGGCCGGAGTACGGTGGCGAGTTGCCGGTGTCGGCGCTGGCTGAAGAAATGCTCACCGAGGGCGAAGGACAAATCCGCGCGCTGGTGACGGTGGCGGGTAATCCGGTGTTGTCCACGCCCAACGGCCGGCAACTGGAGCAGGCGCTGGATGGGTTGGAGTTCATGGTCAGTGTCGACCTGTATATCAACGAAACCACGCGCTATGCCGACCTGATCCTGCCGTCCACTTCGGCGCTGGAAAACGATCACTACGACACCACGTTCAATATGTTCGCGGTGCGCAACGTCACGCGCTTCAACCGCGCGATCCTGCCCAAACCCGAGGGCGCGCTGCATGACTGGGAAATCTTCGTCGGCCTGGCCCAGGCATTTGCCGCGAAAACCGGCAATGCACTCAAACCCACCATGCCGCCTGCACAGATGATCGATTTCGGGCTGCGGGCCGGGCCTTATGGCGATGCGTTGTCGATTGCCGCGCTGGCGGATCATCCTCATGGCCTGGACCTTGGGCCGTTGAAGCCGAACCTGGCGGGCCGCATGAAAACTCCCAATGGCCGCCTGCAGGCCGCACCGCCGGTGATCCTCGCCGACCTGGCGCGCTTCGCCGCGCAACCGTTGCCCGAAGTGGGTGAGTTGCTGCTGATCGGCCGCCGCCATGTGCGCAGCAACAACTCCTGGATGCACAACTACCATCGACTGGTGAAGGGCAAGCCCCGCCACCAGTTGTTGATGCACCCGGACGACCTTGCTCATCGTCAGTTGAGCGACGGGCAGCGCGTGCGAGTCAGCTCGCGGATCGGCATGATCGAAGTGGAAGTGCTGTCCAGCCTCGACATGATGCCTGGCGTGGTCAGCCTGCCTCATGGTTGGGGTCACGGCCGCCCGGGCGTGCAGATGAGCATTGCCAGCGGGCAGCCGGGGGCGAGTGCGAATGACCTGACGGATGAGCGGCAACTGGATGAGCTGTCGGGTAACGCGGCGTTGAACGGCGTGCCGGTGCAGGTGGCGGCGGCGTAAGGATTGTCTGTCGGGGAGTCCGAGCGTCACGCTGGGGTTTGCGTTACAATGCGCCACCGTGCCGACCCATGAGTCGGAAAGTTCCAGCCGAGGTGTTCCATGGATATCATCGAAACGATCAAAGAGCAGATTGCCAACAACACTATTCTGCTTTACATGAAGGGCGCTCCTAACGCGCCTCAGTGTGGCTTCTCCGCAAAGGCTTCCCAGGCAATCATGCAATGTGGCGAGAAGTTCGCCTACGTGGATATCCTGCAGAACCCGGAAATCCGCGCCAACCTGCCGAAGTACGCCAACTGGCCAACCTTCCCGCAGTTGTGGGTGGCCGGTGAGCTGGTCGGCGGTAGCGACATCATCACCGAAATGGCGGCTGATGGTTCGTTGCAGGCCCTGATCAAAGACGCAGCAGAAAAAGCCGCGGCGAAGACCGAAGCCTGATTCGTTTCAGGCCGCGGCAATAAAAAGCCCCGCTTCTCGAGAGAGAGCGGGGCTTTTTAGTGGCCGGCAATTGTGGGTTATTCACCCATCTGCGATTGCAGGTAATTCTCGATAGTCACTTTGTCGATCAGGCCGATTTGAGTTTCCAGCCAGTCGATGTGCTCTTCCTGGTCTTCAAGGATCTCTTCCAGCAACTCGCGGCTGCCGAAGTCGCTCTTGGTTTCGCAATGGGCAATCGCGGCCTTGAGGTCGGTGTGGCTCTTGCGCTCGAAGTTCAGGTCGCAGTTGATCATTTCCTGGGTGTGCTCGCCGATGTTCAGCTTGCCCAGGTCCTGCACGTTCGGCAGGCCTTCCAGGAACAGGATGCGCTTGATCAGCGCGTCTGCGTCCTTCATGGCCTTGATGGATTCTTTGTATTCACGCTTGCCCAGCTTTTCCAGGCCCCAATCGTCATACATGCGCGCATGCAGGAAGTACTGATTGATCGCGACCAGTTCATTGGCAAGGATTTTGTTGAGTTGCTGGATGACTGTAATGTCGCCTTTCATGATTGGGGTCCTGCCCTGTATTAGCTGTATATAAGGCGGAGTTTGAGCGGCGTATTCACTACTGTCAAACCTAAGTTATTGAATAATAAATGAAAATTAATCGGAATAAGAATGTTTGTGTTCCGCGTCTTGGCGCTAACTGTTTGAATTACGGGCATAAAAAAACCGGACACTAAGTCCGGTTCTTTAAAACACGCCGATTAAGCGTGTGTAAATTCTGCTGAGTAGGGGATCGCAGCCTGGGCAGTTTGCAGCTGCGTCAGGGTTTCCCGTACCACTTGCTTGGCGAGGCAGGCACATTTGCCGCATTGGCTGGCAACGCCGGTGGTTTCACGTACTTCCTTGTAGCTGCAGCAACCTTCATAGATTGCTTCGCGGATTTGTCCGTCGGTGACGCCAGTGCAGAGGCAGACATACATAAGGGAGAACCATCGCGGGTTTAAGGCTTAAGTGCGACGGATCTTAATGTTAACGAGAATGATTGTCAAAGTAGTTTCACCGGCCTGGTGGTTTGTGCGCGGGCTCACTGACGAACGGTTTTTTTCCGGTATGATGGTCGGTCTTCACGAAGCGTGATCACGTCACAGGCCTGTCGTTTAGCTGCGGCACACTGGGACGGATCCTTTTACTTCAGTCACCACCATCAGGAGATACCCAATGAGCGTACTCGTCGGCAAACAAGCCCCGGATTTCGACGTACCCGCCGTCCTCGGCAATGGCGAAATCGTAGACAGCTTCAAACTGTCTGAAGCCATCAAAGGCAAATACGGCCTGGTGTTCTTCTACCCACTGGACTTCACCTTCGTCTGCCCATCGGAGCTGATCGCTCTGGATCACCGCATGGAAGATTTCAAGGCGCGTAATGTTGAAGTGGTCGCTGTTTCCATCGACTCCCATTTCACTCACAACGCCTGGCGCAACACTGCCATCAATGATGGCGGCATCGGCAAAGTCAAATACACCATGGCTGCCGACATGAAGCACGACATCGCCAAGGCCTACGACGTTGAATCCGAAGGCGGCGTGGCTTTCCGTGGCGCGTTCCTGATCGACGACAAGGGCGTTGTGCGCTCGCAGATCATCAACGACCTGCCGCTGGGCCGTAACATGGAAGAGCTGATCCGTCTGGTCGACGCGCTGCAATTCCACGAAGAGCACGGCGAAGTCTGCCCTGCCAACTGGAAAAAAGGCGACAAAGGCATGAACGCTTCGCCAGAAGGCGTTGCGGCTTACCTGACCGAGAACGCTGGCAAGCTGTAAGCCACGTTTGAAGCAAAAAAAACCGGCCTGAGAAGGCCGGTTTTTTTATGCGCTGCATTTGGTTTTGTGGCGAGCGAGCTTGCTCGCGCTGGGCTGCGAAGCGGCCCCAGAACCTGACACCGCGGTTTAACAGGTTAACCGAGGCGGGTTTACGGGGCCGCTGCGCAGCCCAGCGGGAGCAAGCTCCCTCGCCACAGAAGCCCGCTCGCTGCAGAGGTCTTGTTTGGCTCAGCCTCAGTCGCCGAAGTCTTCCCAGCCGCCCATCTGTTTCCAGCGGTTGACGATGCCGCAGAACAGCTCGGCCGTCTTCTCGGTGTCGTAGCGGGCCGAGTGGGCCTCACGACCGTCGAAGTCGATACCGGCGGCCTGGCAGGCTTTCGCCAGCACGGTCTGGCCATAGGCCAGGCCAGCGAGGGTCGCGGTGTCGAAGCTGGAGAACGGGTGAAACGGGTTGCGCTTCATGTCGAGGCGCGCCACGGCGGCGTTGAGGAAGCCCAGGTCGAAGCTGCTGTTGTGGCCCACCAGGATCGCGCGTTTGCAGCCATTGGCCTTCAGCGCCTTGCGCACGCCACGGAAGATGTCGGTCAGCGCCGCTTCTTCACTGACTGCCATGCGCAGCGGGTGGTCGAGCTTGATCCCGGTGAACTCCAGGGCGGCGGCTTCGATGTTCGCGCCTTCGAACGGCTCGACGCGGAAGAAGTGGGTGTGTTCCGGGAACACGAAACCCTGTTCATCCATGCCGATGGTCGTGGCGGCGATTTCCAGCAATGCGTCAGTGGCGCAATTGAAACCACCGGTTTCTACATCGATGACAACCGGCAGGTAGCCACGGAAACGCTCGGCCATGGGGTGACGGGAACCGCCACCACCGCCGCCGTGTTCCTGGTCGTCGTCGTAATGGTCTTCACTCACGGGTGTTCCTCCAGCAGGCGCCAGCGCAGTGTTTCACCGGCGCGCAGCGGGATAACGGTCAGCTCGCCAAACGGCAGGCTGGTGGGGGCGGTCCAGTCTTCACGGACCAGGGTAATGCGGTCGGTATTCGCCGGCAGGCCGTAGAAACGCGGGCCGTTGAGGCTGGCGAACCCTTCAAGCTTGTCCAGGGCGTTGCGTTGTTCGAACGCTTCGGCATACAACTCGATCGCCGCATAGGCGGTGTAGCAACCGGCACAACCACACGCGGCTTCCTTGGCGTGTTGGGCGTGGGGTGCAGAGTCGGTGCCGAGGAAAAATTTCTGGTTGCCACTGGTGGCGGCATCGAGCAGCGCCACCTGGTGAGTGTTGCGCTTGAGAATCGGCAGGCAGTAGAAGTGCGGCCGAATCCCGCCCACCAGCATGTGGTTGCGGTTGTACAGCAGGTGATGCGCGGTGATGGTCGCGCCGACGTTGGCCGAAGCCTCGGTGACGAACTGCACTGCATCGGCGGTGGTGATGTGCTCGAACACGACCTTCAGGGTCGGGAACAGCTCGACCACGCGGCGCATGTGCTCGTCGATGAAGATCTTTTCACGATCGAACACATCGACATCGCCACGGGTGACTTCACCGTGGATCAGCAGCGGCATGCCGACTTCTGCCATGGCTTCGATGGCCGGCAGGATCTTGTCGATACTGGTGACGCCGGAATCGGAGTTGGTGGTCGCCCCGGCCGGGTACAGCTTGGCAGCGTGGACGAAACCGCTGGCCTTGGCCTGGCGGATTTCTTCGGGCTGCGTACGGTCGGTCAGGTACAGCACCATCAACGGTTCGAAACGGCTGCCGGCCGGTCGTGCAGCGAGGATGCGCTGGCGATAGGCGTCGGCTTCCGCGGCGTTACGCACCGGAGGTACCAGATTAGGCATGATGATGGCGCGGCCAAACGTGCGCGCTACATCGGCCACGGTTTGGGGCAACGCAGCACCATCGCGAAGATGAATATGCCAGTCGTCGGGACGCAGCAGGGTCAGGCGGTCGGACATTGGGGATTCCAGGCGGGTCAATCTGGTGGGAATGCTACCGGAAAAGACTCTTGCAGGCACTCGCTATCAAGTTTTGCAGGATGCGACCGATATCCCTGGGTATGCCTTAACGATGTATGACGCCTTGATGTGTTGTAGAAACCAGTGGAGCCTCCCGTGCGCCAGCATTATCTAGCCCTGCTCAGTGTGTTCGCCAGCCTGCCCGCGATGGCCCTCACGTTCCAGACACGTCTGGAGAATATTGAGTGGAAAGTGGAGGGCGATAAATTCGAGTGCCGCTTGAGCCAGCCGATCACCGATTTCGGCTCGGGCGAGTTCGTGCGCCGGGCCGGCGAGCAGGCGACGTTTCGTCTGAAAGCCTTCAACGGCTCGTTGGGTGCCGGTTCCGCGACCCTGCTGGCGGCCGCTGCGCCGTGGCAGCCGGGGCGCGGTGACATCAACCTGGGCGCGGTGCGCGTCGGCAGTGGTGACGTGCTGTTTAACAGCTCCCAGGCCCAGGCCGGGCGCTTGTTTACCGGTTTACTCGAAGGTCGCAGCCCGACTGTGCGGCACTATGGGCGCGAAGGTGGCTACTCCGAGATCCGTCTGTTGCCGGTCAAATTCAACAAGGCCTACAACGACTATCAGTTATGTACCACCAAGCTGCTGCCGATGAATTTCGAGCAGGTCAAACAGACCGAGGTGGGCTTCCCGGGCGGTGGCATCGAACTGGATGCAGCGGCCAAGAAAAAGCTGTCGGTGATTCTCGAGTTCATGAAAGCCGACCCTACCGTCAATCACATCGAGTTGAACGGTCACTCCGACAACAGCGGCAATCGCCTGACCAACCGTGATGTCTCACGGCGTCGCGCCCTGGCGGTGATGGACTACTTCAAGGCCAATGGCATCCAGGAATCGCAGATTACCTTGCGCTTTCATGGCGAAAGCTACCCGTTGGCGCCGAACACCAACCCGGCCAACCGGGCGAAAAACCGTCGGGTGAATATTCAACTCGAAAGGGTGGCAGCCCCCGAGAAACCGGCGCCCCAGGCCAAAGCGCCAGGCAACGCCGCCGCCACCTCATAAGGTGCGGCGTTTCGTCGCCCGCTCGACATAATCTGTCGCTTTATCTTCATTTGCTGTCGCGCCTCTGTAATTTCACGGTTTTGGTCGGTAGAATCGACGCCTTTCCGTACAACCCCGTGGAGTGATGGCATGGCCGACGTAAACAAGGTCGTTCTCGCGTATTCCGGCGGCCTGGACACTTCGGTGATCCTCAAGTGGCTGCAGGATACTTATAACTGTGAAGTGGTGACCTTCACCGCTGACCTGGGTCAGGGCGAAGAGGTCGAACCTGCACGTGCCAAGGCGCAAGCCATGGGCGTGAAAGAGATCTACATTGACGACCTGCGCGAAGAGTTCGTCCGCGATTTCGTTTTCCCGATGTTTCGCGCCAACACCGTCTACGAAGGCGAGTACCTGCTGGGTACCTCCATCGCACGTCCGCTGATCGCCAAGCGCCTGATCGAAATCGCCAACGAAACCGGCGCCGACGCCATTTCCCATGGTGCCACCGGCAAGGGCAACGACCAGGTACGTTTCGAACTGGGCGCCTACGCCTTGAAGCCAGGCGTAAAAGTGATTGCTCCTTGGCGTGAGTGGGACCTGCTGTCCCGTGAAAAGCTGATGGATTACGCTGAAAAGCACGCTATCCCGATCGAGCGTCACGGCAAGAAGAAGTCCCCGTACTCGATGGACGCCAACTTGCTGCACATCTCCTATGAAGGCGGCGTGCTGGAAGACACCTGGACCGAGCACGAAGAAGACATGTGGAAATGGACCGTCTCCCCGGAGAACGCTCCCGACAAGGCCCAGTACCTGGAACTGACCTACCGCAACGGCGACATCGTCGCGCTGGACGGCGTCGAAATGACTCCGGCCACCGTATTGGCGACCCTGAACCGCATCGGTGGCGAACACGGTATCGGCCGCCTCGACATCGTCGAGAACCGTTACGTGGGCATGAAGTCCCGTGGTTGCTACGAGACTCCGGGCGGCACCATCATGCTGCGCGCTCACCGCGCCATCGAGTCCATCACCCTGGACCGTGAAGTGGCTCACCTCAAAGACGAGCTGATGCCCAAGTACGCCAGCCTGATCTACACCGGCTACTGGTGGAGCCCTGAGCGCCTGATGCTGCAACAGATGATCGACGCTTCCCAGGTCCACGTGAACGGCGTTGTGCGCCTGAAGCTGTACAAGGGCAATGTGATCGTCACCGGTCGCAAGTCCGACGAGTCGCTGTTCGATGCCAATATCGCTACGTTCGAAGAAGATGGCGGCGCCTACAACCAGGCCGACGCGGCGGGCTTCATCAAGCTGAACGCGTTGCGCATGCGCATTGCAGCCAACAAAGGTCGCAAGTTGTTCTGAGTGTTTTAAGTGGTAATAAAAAATGGCTCCGTTAAGGGGCCATTTTTTTGCCTGAAAAAAGGCATCCGGAATCATTAGAGGCGATGCCGTGTTTATTATTCAGCTGAAAAGCCCGTTTGGGCGAAGGTGTGGCGTGAGCATGTTTATGTCTTTACGGGTGCAATGTTTATTAATTTAGCTAAATAAATGATCCATTGTTGAAGGCGAATTTTTTTCTTGTATGCGGGAACTATGTACTACAGAAATTTCACACATAAGTGTATGGAAAACATGTCAAGCGCTGACATGTCTGTAGGATCTATGGAGTGTGACTGGCTATGTTGGATGGAACTTTTAAAAAACGGGTTTCGGCCCGGAGTCACTGGCTTTCTGATAAGGCGCAAGGGGCATTTCCTGAAACTTGTGTGCGGCACGTTTACCCTTCCCCCGGTAATCCTGGGATTTTTCACTCAAAATATGTTTGCGCTCGGAAAGTTCTGAAAGCCATAACAAAACTGGATACCTCCGGATTGGCGTTTTTTTGTAGGTTAAATCCGATGACGTTGTGGGTTGGGTCTCTGCTTGCTGTTGCTTGGGGGGGAGCGCTATGCCAAGTGGGAAACGACTAGGCTATTGTGTTTGCTCTTAATAATTCGAACAGCGAAATTGGACTTGCCCATGAATAAAGTGCTGATCGTGGATGATCATCCCGTCATTCGTCTTGCTGTGCGTATGCTAATGGAACGTCATAGTTATGAGGTCGTTGCCGAGACAGATAACGGTGTCGATGCCTTGCAACTTGCACGGGAGCATATGCCGGACATTGTCATACTGGATATTGGAATTCCCAAACTCGACGGCCTGGAAGTTATATGCCGGCTGTCATCTACCAAACAGGCCCATCCTTTCAAGGTGCTGGTGCTGACGTCCCAGGCGCCCGGGCATTTTTCCATGCGGTGCATGCAGGCGGGTGCTGCTGGCTACGTGTGCAAGCAGCAGGATCTCACCGAGCTGTTGAGCGCGGTCAAGGCAGTGCTGTGCGGGTACAGCTACTTCCCCAACCAGGCGTTGAATTCGGTACGTTCCACAATGGGTAACGCCAGCGAATCGGACATGGTCGAGCGGCTGTCCGGCCGGGAGATGATGGTGTTGCAACAACTGGCCCGTGGCAAAACCAACAAGGAGATCGCCGATGGCATGTTCCTGAGCAATAAAACCGTGAGTACCTACAAGACTCGCTCGCTGCTCAAGCTCAACGCGCGTTCCCTGGTGGACTTGATCGAGCTGGCCCAGCGCAACGGGTTGGTGTAGGTCGGCCGAACGTTTAGATGCCGTCAGAAAAAAGCCTCCGCAAGGGAGGCTTCTGTTTGTCGTTGGGTCGATTAGAGATCGAAGTCGTAATCGGCCAACTGTTTTTGCAAGCGCCGTTCTTCCAGAAGGTTGTCGATGGTGCGGCGTTTGCTCAAATTGGTCTTGGCCACCTCAACCGGTGCTTCTGCTGCATCATCGTCGGATTCAGCGCCAACAACGTCGTCTTCTACATCCAGTTGTTCTTTGCCAGTGCTCATAAGGTTAACTCCAGGCTAAGACTGCCGTTGGCGCTCCTTATAACGATAATCTCGGGCCTGGTAAAAAAGATTTTTTCAATCGACTCATCGATAAAAGCAATGATGGCTCAATCGTCGGAAGTCTTTTCCTTGTATTCGCACAGGTCTTCGATGCGGCAACTGCCACAGCGCGGCTTGCGCGCCTGGCACACATAGCGTCCGTGAAGGATCAACCAGTGATGAGAGTCCAGCAGATAGGGCTTGGGCACAAACTTCATCAGTTGTTTTTCTACCTCGACCACATTCTTTCCGCGGGCAATGCCGGTTCGGTTGCTGACCCGAAAGATGTGCGTGTCTACAGCCATGGTCAATTGGCGAAATGCGGTATTGAGCACCACGTTGGCCGTCTTGCGACCGACACCCGGGAGCGCTTCCAGGGCTTCCCGCGTTTGTGGCACTTCGCTGCCGTGCAGCTCTACCAGCAGCCGGCAGGTCTCGATGACATTCTTCGCCTTGCTGTTGTAGAGGCCGATGGTCTTGATGTATTCGGACAACCCCTCCACCCCCAGTGCGTAGATCGCTTCCGGGGTGTTGGCCACCGGATACAGCTTGGCGGTGGCCTTGTTGACGCCGACGTCTGTGGACTGGGCCGAGAGAATCACGGCGATCAGCAACTCGAACGGCGAGGAATAGGCCAGTTCGGTTTTCGGTTCCGGATTGTCTTCGTGAAGCCGGCGGAAAATTTCCAGGCGTTTTGCGGCGTTCATGGGGCGAGCGGTTCCTTGCAGACAGTCAGTGTGGTTTTGAAAAGTGGACCCAGGCTTGCCGGCCGGCCAGTAATAACCCGAGCAGGATAAACCCGGTGGGCGCCAGTGTGGTGACAGAACCGTCGCCGACCAGCCCTCGGATAACGCCCAGGGTAATCAGCAGTACGCCAAACAGCCCGAACAGTTTCACGCGTGCCTTGCCCTGGCCAGGCTCGAAAAAGCCTGAATACTCCAGCAGCACGCATTGAACACTGGTCAGCGCCAGGTAAATACCCAACTGTTGATATAAGGGCAACGCGAACGCTTGCAAGAGCAGTTGCATGCAGCTGACCAGTGTCGCCGCGATCAGCAGGCTGGCCATCAGTCGCATGTGTTCGCCAAGGCGGTTGCGCAGGCCGTGCATGCCCAGGCCATACAGCGCCCCGATCAGCACCGAGAGTACCCAGAAGCTCAATGCCTTGGGCAACGTATCGCCCACCCCAATCAACGGCGCAAGCATCAGCGAGCGGGCCAGGGCTTTAGTCATGAGCCGGCGACTCCAACATCAGTTGCCGGTGATCATCAAAGTACCGCAGGGCATCGTGAACGGCACTGACCACTGCGCGGGACGTGATGGTCGCGCCCGCCATTTGGTCGAATTGGCCATGGTCTTTCTTCAAGGCCCAGTCCGAATCTTTTGGAGCGTCACGGGATAGCCCCTTGAATGCCGCCATCCATGGATTGCCCGGTTCGGCGATACGCCCGCCCAGGCTTGGGGTTTCCGAATGGCTCAGGGTTTTCACCGCCAGCAGCTTGCCGTTGTGGGCGATGGCGATCAGCAGATCGATGGGGCCGCCATAGCCACTGGTTTGCGAACGCAGCAGTACTGCGCCGGGCTGGCCGTTCAAGGTGGCGAGGTAGCCGCCCAGCAATTGGCTGTTTGCCAATGCCTGCGGGTTTAGAGCGAGTGGATGTTGCAGGGGCTGGTTGTCGTAAATGCCGGCGGGCAGGATATCCAGCAAGGCCCGGCGCTGGATGTTTTGTTGGGCCTCGGTGATACGGCTGGCGGTCAACTGTTGCACCCCAAGCGTCAGCACGAACCCTGCGGCGGCGATCAACACCACCACTATCAAGCCCCGTGTGGTTCTCATGAACTCACCGCAGGCTGTCTGGGTGTCGCCAGGCGTTCAAGCATCGGCACCGCCAGGTTCATCAACAGCACCGCAAAGGCCACGCCATCGGGGTAACCGCCCCAGGTACGAATCAGGTAAACCAGCACGCCCACGCCGGCACCGAACATCAGGCGCGCACGCGGGCTTTTGGCACCGGACACCGGTTCGGTCACGATAAAAAACGCCCCGAGCATCGTGGCGCCGGTCAGCAGATGGAACAGCGGTGAACCGTGGGAATCAGAGCCCGAGCCGTTCCAGCACAGCAGGCTGATCACGAACAGGCTACCGAGCATGCCCACCGGCGCGTGCCAACTGAACACCCGTTGCTGCAACAGCCACAGCCCGCCCGCCAGAAAGGCCAGGTTCACCCATTCACTGCCTTTGCCGGCGACATGCCCAAAAGCCGGGTGGCTGGCAAACAGCTCATCCATGGTCAGGCTCTTGTTGATCCGCAGGGCATCCAGGGCTGTCGCCTGGGCCCAGGCGTCCGGCGCATTACCTTGCACGCCGAACACCTGTTGCAGGCCGGCCAGCAGGTCCATGCCGTGGGAGGCAGGCCAGTGGGTCATGGGTTGGGGAAAGGCCACCAGCATCAGTGCGTAACCGACCATGGCAGGGTTGAACGGGTTCTGGTTGCCGCCGTACAGGTGCTTGCCCAGCAGCAACGCACTGGTGACGGCGGCCACGCATAACCACCATGGACAATAAGGTGGCAGCGCCAGCGCCAGCAGTGTGGCCGTGACCAGGCCGCCGAGATCGCGGGCCGAATGCCCGCGCAGCCGCCGAATGCCAGCTTCCACGACGAGTGCACAGCTGGCTGCCAGCAATAAATTGATCAACACGCCCCAGCCATACAGCCAGAACATCGCCAGCAAGCCCGGCACCGTCGCCAGCAGCACACGCTTCATCGCGTGCTGCTGACGATCAACGGCTTCAAGCACGGGCATCGTCGCCCACCAGCGCCGCCAGCGCCTGCTCTGCTGTTTCGAAGTGCTGTTGCAGGATGATCAACTGGGACTGCTGTTCAAAGGTCGGTGGGTGACCAAAGGCTTTCAGGGATTTATGCAGCTGGGCACGGCTCATGGCCAGGTTGATCTTGGCCTTTTTCAGGGCGGCGTCCATGGCAGCGGCCTTTTGCGCACGCACCCGCTCAATGGCGGCCTGGACCGGGTTGGTCGTGACCTCGGCCACCGGCGGCGCACGCTTGGCACGGGCCAGACGCTCGGCGAGCTTCTGTTCTTCTTCGCGTTGCAGTCGGGCGTTGCGCTGTTCAAACCGCCGCCGGGCGCGGTCGCGCTTGAGGCTGCGTGCCTGGCGCTCGGCATCGTTGGAGGCCAGCCCGCCGACAATCGGCAACACCGTGGTCAACGGGCGCATTTCGATGCAATCCACCGGGCATGGCGCCACACACAGGTCGCAGCCGGTGCACTCGTCGATAATCACCGTGTGCATCAATTTGGCGGCACCGACGATGGCGTCCACCGGGCAGGCCTGGATGCATTTGGTACAACCGATGCACTCTGCCTCACGGATAAACGCGATCTGCGCGGGCGCCTCGCCCCGGGAGGTGTCCAGTTCCAGCACCGGGAGCTTCAGCAATTGCGCCAGGCTCGCGATGGTTTCCTGCCCGCCGGGCGGGCACTTGTTGATCGCCTCGCCCTGGGCAATGCCTTCGGCGTACGGTTTGCAGCCAGGATGCCCGCACTTGCCACATTGGGTCTGCGGCAGCAGGGCATCGATACGTTGAATCAGGCTCATGGTTTGATCATTGCGTTGAAACCCAGGAAAGCCACGGCCATCAGCCCGGCGCTGATCAGCGCCACCGGTAGCCCCCGGAAGGGCAGTGGTATGTCGTTGTCGGCAATACGTTGGCGCAGGTCACTGAACAGGCTCAGCACCAGCCAGAAACCCAGCCCGGCGCCCAGGCTCAGTGCAGCCATGTGTGCCAGCCCTTTATGGTCTTGCGTACCCAGCAGCACCACGCTCAACACCCCGGCATTCCCCAGCAACAAAGGCCACAGGCCATCGAACGGCAGCTTGGGTAACTGGCGGCACAGCACCCTCAGCAGCGGATGGATCAGCAGCACTGTCACCGGCAAAAACACAAACAATCGCAGGGACGTCAGCGCCAGAGGCCGCAATAGGTAATGATCGAGCAGATAGCCGAGGATGCCACTCAGCAACATCAGCACCGTGGTGGCGATGCCCAGCGCATGTATGCGCCGGCGTGAGTCAACCGTGGATGCCAGCACCGGGTCGACAGCCAGCGGCATCTGCAACACGAGGTTGCTGATCAAGGCTGTGCTGACAAGGGTGAGAAGCATATCGGTCATGGTCGTGCCGGGTTAAGCAAACAGGGCCTGTTGTGGCGAGCGGGCTCCATCGAAGATCAAAATGTGGGAGCTGTCGAGCCCCAGCGAGGCTGCGATGGGATCACCGCACGGCACCTGCCGAACCTCAGCGCCAGCATCGCAGCCTCGCTGGGGCTCGACAGCTCCCACATTCAACTGGCTTCGTTTGGGAGCCCGCTCACTACAGGCAGTTTACTTGATGCGCTGACCTGGCTTGGCACCGCTGTCCGGGCTCAACAGGTAGATCTCTTCGCCGCCGGGGCCGGCCGCCATCACCATGCCTTCGGAGATGCCGAACTTCATTTTCCTTGGCTTGAGGTTGGCGATCATCATGGTCAGGCGACCATCGAGCTTGGACGGGTCCGGATAAGCGCTCTTGATCCCGGAGAACACGTTGCGTTGCTCGTCACCAATGTCCAGCGTCAGGCGCAGCAGTTTGTCGGCGCCTTCCACGGCTTCGGCCTTGATGATCAGCGCAACACGCAGGTCTACCGCGGCAAAGGCGTCGAAGTCGATTTCCGGCGACAACGGATCTTTCGCCAATTCGCCATTGCCCGCAGGGGCTGCATCGCCGGTGTCGGTCTTGCTGGCTTCGAGGTCTTCTTTCGAAGCGTCGGTCATGGCCTGGACTTTTACCGGGTCGATACGGGTCATCAGCGGCTTGAACTCGTTCAACTGATGCTTGCTGAGCAAGGTCGCGTGGTCGTTCCAGGTCAGCGGCGGCACGTTGAGGAACGCCTCGGCGTCGGCCGCCAGCAGTGGCAGTACCGGCTTGAGGAAAATCACCAACTGGCGGAACAGGTTGACGCCCGTGGCACAGATAGCCTGGACTTCAGCCTGCTTGCCTTCCTGTTTGTTCAGCGACCACGGCGCCTTGTCGGCGATCCAGGCGTTGGCACGGTCGGCCAGGCCCATGATCTCGCGCATGGCGCGGGCAAAGTCGCGGGCTTCATACGCGTCCGCGATGCTTGGCGCAGCGGCCAGGAACGCTTCGGTCAGCTCGGGCGCGGCATTTTCCGCCACCAGCACACCGGAGTTGCCCTTGTGGATAAAACCGGCGCAACGGCTGGCGATGTTGACGACCTTGCCCACCAGGTCCGAGTTGACCTTCTGTACGAAGTCTTCCAGGTTCAGGTCGAGGTCGTCGACGCCACGGCCCAGCTTGGAGGCGTAGTAGTAGCGCAGGTATTCCGGCGACAGGTGGTCCAGGTAGGTGCGCGCCTTGATGAAGGTGCCACGGGACTTGGACATTTTCTGGCCGTTGACCGTCAGGTAGCCGTGAACCGCGATGCCGGTGGGCTTGCGGTAGCCCGAGCCTTCGAGCATCGCCGGCCAGAACAGCGCGTGGAAGTTGACGATGTCCTTGCCGATGAAGTGGTACAGCTCGGCGGTGGAGTCCTTGGCCCAGAACGCGTCGAAGTCCAGCTCCGGCGTGCGGTCGCACAGGTTCTTGAAACTGGCCATGTACCCGATCGGCGCGTCCAGCCACACATAGAAGTACTTGCCAGGTTCGCCCGGAATCTCAAAGCCGAAGTACGGCGCATCGCGGGAGATGTCCCACTGTTGCAGGCCGGCGTCCAGCCATTCGGCGATCTTGTTGGCCACGGCGTCCTGCAGGGTGCCGCTGCGGGTCCAGGTTTGCAGCATCTGCTGGAAATCCGGGAGCTTGAAGAAGAAGTGCTGGGAATCCTTGAGCACCGGGGTGGCGCCAGAGATGGCCGACTTCGGATCCTTCAGGTCGGTAGGCGCGTAGGTGGCGCCGCATTTCTCGCAGTTGTCGCCGTACTGGTCCTCAGTGCCGCATTTCGGGCAGGTGCCCTTGATGAAGCGGTCGGCCAGGAACATTTTCTTTTCCGGGTCGAAATACTGGGTGATCGAACGCGTGGCAATGTGCCCGGCGTCTTTGAGGCGCAGGTAGATCTGGCTCGACAGCTCGCGGTTTTCGTCGGAGTGGGTCGAGTGGAAGTTGTCGAAATCCACCAGGAACTCGGCAAAGTCGGCGCTGTGTTCAGCCTGGACGTTGGCGATCAGTTGTTCCGGGGTGATGCCTTCCTTCTCGGCGCGCAACATGATGGCCGAACCGTGGGCGTCGTCCGCGCAGACATAAATGCATTGATTGCCGCGATGCTTCTGGAAGCGCACCCACATATCGGTCTGGATGTACTCAAGCATATGGCCAAGGTGGATGGAACCATTGGCATAGGGCAGGGCGCTGGTGACGAGGATCTTGCGTGGCTCGGACATGGGGCTCGGCTACTTGATGAAACGGAGGTCGGCCACTATAAAGCGCCGGGAAATTTATTTCACCCCGTGCGGCTGTTTCAGGATTTTCCCGTCGGCCGAAAGCGTGCCGCTGGGGCGCTGGAACGGTTAGGATAGCCGCCTGTTTTAGTCAGTCTTTTTTCGGGAGTAGCCCATGAGCGCCGTCAATCGCGCAGCGGTGGAAGCCGTTCTTCGCCAATACACCGACCCCTACCTCAACCAGGACCCGGTCAGCGCCGGGTGCGTACGCGCCATCGACGTGCAGGGCGACAAGGTTTCGGTCCAGCTTGAGCTGGGCTACGCCGCAGGCCTGTTCAAGAGCGGCTGGGCGCAGATGCTGCAAATGGCTATTGAAGGCCTGGACGGCGTCAGTTCGGCCAAGGTCGACATCCAGTGCGTGATCGCCCCGCACAAGGCCCAGGCGCAGATCCCGGGCCTGGCCAACGTCAAGAACGTGGTGGCCGTGGCCTCCGGCAAGGGTGGCGTGGGCAAATCCACCACCGCGGCCAACCTGGCGCTGGCTCTGGCCCGCGAAGGCGCACGCGTCGGCATTCTCGACGCCGACATTTATGGCCCCAGCCAAGGCGTGATGTTCGGCATCGCCGAAGGCACCCGGCCGAAGATCAAGGACCAGAAATGGTTCGTGCCGATCGAGTCCCATGGTGTTGAAGTGATGTCCATGGCCTTCCTGACCGATGACAACACGCCAATGGTGTGGCGCGGCCCGATGGTTTCCGGCGCCTTGCTGCAACTGGTCACCCAGACCGACTGGGGTAACCTGGACTACCTGGTGATCGATATGCCGCCAGGCACCGGCGATATCCAGCTGACCCTGGCGCAGAAAGTGCCGGTGGCTGGCGCGGTGATCGTCACCACGCCGCAGGACCTGGCGCTGCTGGATGCCCGCAAGGGCGTGGAGATGTTCCGCAAGGTCAACATCCCGGTGCTGGGCGTCGTGGAAAACATGGCGGTGCACATCTGCTCCAACTGCGGCCACGCCGAGCATCTGTTCGGTGAAGGCGGCGGCGAGAAGCTGGCCACCCAGTACGGGGTTGAACTGCTGGCGTCGTTGCCCCTGTCCATGGGGATTCGTGAGCAGGCTGACGGCGGCAAGCCAACGGTCGTCGCCGAGCCCGACGGCCAGATTGCCATGGTCTACCAGGAACTGGCCCGTCACGTAGGCGCACGAATCGTCCTGCAGGAAGCCGCGGCCCAGGCGATGCCGACCATCACTGTCAGCGACGACTGACCCACCCGATGGGAAAAAAGCCTCGACTGCGTCGGGGCTTTTTCTTGTCTGGCGAACACGCAGGATGCGCTTGTTACCCTTTTGCGTAATTGCTGGTGTAAGCATTCACTTACTTTTTCGTAAGCGTTTGGGTTTTTTCGCTGGTGCGGACGTCTCGAATCGGCCGTCTATAATTCTATCTAATTGAAATATAACAATTATTTATTCGTGTCTGAACATCGAAACCTGTAGTCCAGCGATTTGGATCCCGTTGAACTTCCCCGGGAACTCTCTAAGATCAGCCCTGTGTCCACGGATTGACACAGTCATCACGGAACGATGATTCAGGGAACCTCGCAGGATGCGATTCATCAGGACGATGAAAAGGAACACAGGGACTAGGGAAAAAATGTGGGCGGGTCATACCGCCCCTTTTTTTTGCCTGTAGAAAAGTGAAACCCGCCCCGCAGAAATGCAAAAAGGCCCGCAAGGGGCCTTTTGGAGGGCATCGACGCGATCAGCGCTCGAGGTCTGCAATCTTGTCTTTTTTGCCATCCCACTCTGCCGCATCCGGCATCGGGTCTTTGCGCTCAGTGATATTCGGCCAGATTTCCGCCAGCTCAACGTTCAACTGAATAAATTCCTGCATCTCTGCCGGGACTTCGTCCTCGGAGAAAATCGCGACGGCCGGGCATTCTGGCTCACACAGGGCGCAGTCAATGCACTCGTCCGGGTGGATGACCAGGAAGTTCGGGCCTTCGTAGAAGCAGTCCACCGGACACACTTCTACGCAGTCGGTGTACTTGCACTTGATGCAGTTGTCGGTGACGACGAAGGTCATTTCTAATTTTCTCCTCAGGCGGCGGCAGCGAAACCCTTTGTGGCAGGGCTCGCGAGGTTCGGGAGCGATAGTCTGCAGGCCAGGCTAAAAGCCCGCAGCATCCCAAACCGCGCGAGAGTCTACCAGCTTGCAAGCGTCTGCGTTATATCCGAGTCTTAAGTGCATATAACATTTCGAGCGCTTTTCGCGGCGTCAAGTCGTCCAGATCAAGTTTAGCCAACTCATCCAGTACTGGATGAGGCAGGCTGGCGAACATGTCGCTCTGGTGCGGCGTGCTCGGTTTGTTGCTGGCTTTGGCCGGGCTGGCCACGGGAAGCTCGTGGGGCAGGGCGGTTTCTTCCAGGCGGCTCAGGTGCTCGCGGGCGCGGGTGATCACCTCCGCCGGCACACCCGCCAACTGCGCTACGGCCAGGCCGTAACTCTGGCTCGCCGGGCCGGGCAGCACATGGTGCAGGAATACGATGCGCTCGTTGTGCTCGGTGGCATTGAGGTGAACGTTGGCCACCAACGGCTCGTTTTCCGGCAGCACGGTCAGCTCGAAATAGTGCGTCGCGAACAGCGTATACGCCCGCAGGTGCGCCAACCGCTCGGCTGCGGCCCACGCCAGGGACAGCCCGTCGAAGGTGCTCGTGCCGCGTCCCACTTCGTCCATCAGCACCAGGCTGCGCTCGGTGGCGTTGTGCAGGATGTTGGCGGTTTCGCTCATCTCCACCATAAAGGTCGAACGGCCACCAGCCAGGTCATCACTGGAACCGATCCGGGTGAAGATGCGGTCCACCAGGGACAACTCGCAACTGGCCGCCGGCACGAAGCTGCCGATATGGGCCAGCAACACGATCAACGCGGTCTGGCGCATGTAGGTGGATTTACCGCCCATGTTCGGACCGGTGATCACCAGCATGCGGGTGTCGTCGTCCAGCGACAGGTCGTTGGCGACGAACGGCGTGGTCAGAACCTGCTCCACCACCGGGTGGCGGCCTTGCACAATGCGCATGCACGGCTCGCTGACAAACCGCGGGCAGTTCAGGTCAAGGTTCAGGGCGCGCTCGGCCAGGTTGCTCAACACATCCAGTTCGGCCAGGGCGGCGGCGGTGTCCTGCAACGGCGCCAGCTTGTCGATCAAGCTTTCCAGCAACGCTTCGTAGAGCATCTTCTCCCGAGCCAGGGCGCGGCTTTTCGCTGACAGCGCCTTGTCTTCGAAGGCTTTCAGTTCCGGGGTGATAAAGCGCTCGGCGCCCTTGAGGGTCTGGCGGCGCTGGTAGTCGATCGGCGCCTGCTCGGCCTGCTTGCTTGGCAACTCGATAAAGTAGCCATGCACACGGTTGTAGCCGACTTTCAGGTTGGCGAGGCCCGTACGGGCTTTTTCACGGGCTTCCAGGTCGATCAGGAACTGCCCGGCGTTCTCGCTCAGGGATTGCAGTTCGTCCAGTTCGGTGTCGTAACCGGTCTTCAACACGCCACCGTCACGGATGATCGCGGGCGGGTTGTCGATGATGGCTTTTTCCAGCAAGGCCGCCAGGTCCGGGTAGGTGCTGGTGGTGACTGCCAGTTGTTGCAGGTGTGGCGCTTCCAGTTCGGTCATCGCCGCTTGCAGTTGCGGCAGGGCGCCCAGCGCGTCCCGCAGGCGCGCCAGGTCACGGGGCCGCGCGTTACGCAGGCCGATCCGCGCGAGGATCCGCTCGATGTCGCCGATTTCCTTGAGCTGCGGTTGCAGCTTTTCAAAGCGGTAGCGGTCCAGCAGGCAAGTAATAGAGGTTTGGCGGGCTTGCAGCACCGTCAAATCCCGCAGCGGACGGTTCAGCCAGCGGGTCAGAAGGCGGCTGCCCATGGCGGTCTGGCAACGGTCGACCACCGATTGCAGGGTATTGTCGCGCCCGCCGGCCAGGTTGGTATCCAGTTCCAGGTTGCGACGGCTTGCGCCATCCAGCACCACGGTGTCGTCCAGACGTTCATGCCGCAGGCTGCGCAGGTGTGGCAGGGCGGTACGCTGGGTTTCCTTGGCGTAGCTGAGCAGGCAACCGGCGGCGCCGATGGCCAGGGTCAGGGTTTCGCAACCGAAGCCCTTGAGGTCTTGCACGGAGAATTGCTGGCACAGGCTTTTCAGTGCCGAATCACGCTCAAAATCCCACGGCGCGCGGCGCTTGGTCCCACGACGACGTTCCGCCGGCAGGTCCTTTGGCCAGTCATCCGGAATCATCAGTTCCACCGGGTTGACGCGCTCCAGTTCCGCCAGCAGGTTTTCCCAGCCCTTGATCTCCAGCACCGTGAAGTTGCCACTGGTGATATCCAGCACCGCCAGGCCGAACAGGCGTTCGTCCCCCAATACCGCAGCGATCAGGTTATCGCGACGCTCATCCAGCAGTGCTTCATCACTCACCGTGCCCGGGGTAATGATGCGCACCACCTGACGTTCTACCGGGCCCTTGCTGGTAGCCGGGTCGCCGATCTGCTCACAGATCACCACCGATTCGCCCAGCTTAACCAGCTTGACCAGATAGCCTTCCAACGAATGGTAAGGAATCCCACACATCGGAATTGCCTGCCCGGCCGACTGCCCGCGCGCGGTCAGGGTGATGTCCAGCAACTTGGCGGCCTTCTTCGCGTCTTCATAGAAGATCTCGTAGAAGTCGCCCATGCGGTAGAACATCAACTGATCAGGGTGCTGGTTTTTCAGGCGCCAGTACTGCTGCATCATCGGGGTGTGGGAGGACAGATCGGAGGTGTTTTTACTCATTGGATAGTTGGCAAATTCGTTGAAAGTGATGGGGCAAAGGGGGCGCTTGGCCCAGCATTTTTTGCAATGGGCGCAAGGTTAACACGCGAGGTCGGGGCTTCGCAGTTCACAAACGGATAGGTAAAAACTAAACGGAGGGAGGTGCCTATTGCCAGCTGGTTCAGGATGAACATTGTAACTGTGGCGAGGGAGCTTGCTCCCGTTGGGCTGCGCAGCAGTCCCTTTTTTGGGGACCCCTCTGCGCCCCCTCGTGGGCAAGCTCCCTTTCAACGCATCAGCGCTTCATGGAGTCACACTGCGTGCGCAAATTACTGTCGCTGATATAGCTGCAAGAACTTCCACCCACCTCTGCATTACAGGCGGCACGCAGATCGGAGTTGCTGATGTAGGAGCAACTGCTGCCGCTTTGCTTGGCATTGCAGTAGTTACGCTGATCAGAGTCAGTGATGTTGGAGCAGTTGGCGAAGGTGTAACCGCTGAACATCAACAACATCGCAAGCACGAATCTCATTACTTTCTTCCTTGGTTTACGCGGACGCAGCCTGGCACTGATTGATTCAATCTCGACGAGTATTTCGATGAGATATCAAATTGACATCGCTTTGCGCAGAAGTTCCTCGGCTGTATAGGGAGGTTTTGCATGAGAGACATTAAAACTCACCGATAACGCATAAAATATGCAAATTAGCATTTGCCAAGCATCAAAACTGCCTGCACTATCCGCGTTATGCAAAAACGCAACGTTTCTATCGTCTTAAGAGAGCTGCTGGACCGCGACCGGATCTCCCCCACGGAGCTTCACCGGCGTACCGGCGTGCCTCAATCCACGCTGTCCCGGATCCTCAGCGGCAAGATCGTTGATCCGTCGGACAAGCACATCTCGCGCATCGCCGATTACTTCCAGGTCAGCACTGATCAGTTGCGCGGGCGCGCGGCGCTGGTGCCGGCGCGGTTGGAGGAGCGCGACCCGATGCATTCGGAACTCAAGGACATAAGCCTGTGGGACGACGACACACCCGTTAATGATGACGAGGTGTCGATCCCCTTTCTGCGCGAGGTTGAATTGGCTGCTGGATCAGGAAGATTCGTCATCGAGGAAAGCGAGAAGGCCAGCCTGCGATTCGGCAAGCGCAGCCTGCGGCATAACGGTGTGCAGTTCGACCAGGCCAAGTGCGTGACGGTGCGCGGCAACAGTATGTTGCCGGTGCTGCGTGACGGCGCGACCGTAGGCGTCAACGCCGGCAAGTGTGGGATTGGTGACATCGTCGACGGCGATTTGTATGCCATCAACCACAACGGCCAGCTGCGGGTGAAACAGCTCTATCGCCTGCCTTCCGGGATCCGCCTGCGCAGCTTCAACCGTGATGAACACCCGGATGAGGACTACAGCTTTCAGGACATCCAGGAAGAGCAGATCAGCATTCTCGGTCACGTCTTCTGGTGGGGCATGTACGCCCGCTGATCCTTCTGCGTAAGACAAAGCCCGCCAATGAGCGGGCTTTTTTTCGCCTGCGCAAAACCACCAAACCCCGTACCTATAAGGCCATGAATGCACCCATGCATATATCGAGTAAAAATAAATGCATTTGTGCATTGACTGTATATGCATACATGCATATTCTCCATCTCAAGCCAGCCAAGAAGGCCTGGTGGAGGCGGCAAGGATGCTGCCAAGGAAGACAAGGACGTTACGCAACACCGGCAAGGACGCCATCGAAGCGATGGCACGGATGCCAGGCAACACCGGCAAGGATGCCGACGCTCTTTAGTTTCAAACCGCTTCAAGAACAGGCAGCGATGAACCGGCCTTAACGGTTCAGAGGGTTGGCAACTGGCCCGGGTGTGCAGCGTAAAGCACCAGAAGCAGTTATCCGGCAGACAGGGATCGTGGTCGGAAAAACATTGAGGAAAGGTCCGTACCGCGCCAATAGCGCCGAAAGACCGAGGACATCATTACTGAAAAGCCCGGGCAACCGGGCTTTTTGGAATGCCTACCTATAAATGGAATTACCCAAGACCCGGCACTGCGCCGGTAATGCTCAGCCAGGAGGCGTGACATGACAAACGAGCAGCAAGCGTTAGCGGAAATGCCTATCTGGCTGGTGATCGTACTGGCCCTGATCGGCGGTGTTTCCGGCGAAATGTGGCGCGCCGACAAGGAAGGCGCCCGTGGTTGGTCGCTGTTGCGGCGCCTGGCCCTGCGTTCCGGGGCCTGCATGGTGTGCGGGGTATCAGCCCTGATGCTGTGCTACGCCGCCGGCATGTCGATCTGGACGGCCGGCGCCATTGGTTGCCTGACCGCCATGGCCGGCGCCGACGTGGCCATCGGCTTGTATGAGCGTTGGGCGGCCAAGCGCATCGGCGTCAACGAAGGCTCTGGCCGGGACCCGCAGTAACCGTTGCAAGGACGCTACTTAAATGACCCTCATCGAAAAACCTTCCCAACTGCCCCAGGCCATCAGCGAGGCGCTGCATATTGCCTTTCCGGACCTGAAGGTCGGCAATCACCAGGATTTTCAGGGCCCCGGGGATAACACCGGTGTGTTGATCACCGTCGAAGGCAATGGCCCGGGTATCCGCTCCCGTGAAGGGCGCAAGGCCCATGCCCTGGGGATTTCACTCAAGGCCATGGTCGCTCCGGGTGCATTGCCGTTTGATGCCTGCGACCTGGCCAGCCAACTGATGGACCTGGTGCTGGATAACCGCTGGAACCTGCCGCAGGCGCAATGCGATTTGCCCATCAATATCGTCGCTGCACCCTCAATACGGGCCACCGCAGAAACGGACTACGACACCTGGGCTGTCACCTTCACCCAAACCCTCTATATCGGACCGCCGTTGCTCAACGATCCCACCGGCAAGCCTCTGTTTGCCTGCACATGGGAAGTCACGGACATCGACGACCCCGACCAATACAAACCCCTGGCGGAGTAGCCCATGTTCGACGCGCTGTTACGCATGCAACTGGGCCCGATCATCGAGCGCCTGGCAGAAATGGAATCCCAACTCGAAGACCTCTATCGCCGCGCCGAAAGTTTCTGCCGCATCGGCGTGTGCCAGGAGGTCGACGCCGCCAGTAATACCTGCAAGGTCAGCCACGGCGACTTGCTCACCCCGGCGATTCGTTTTTTCAACCCCAGTGCCGGAGAGCAAACCGAAACCCGCCTCCCTTCCGTGGGCGAGCAGTGCTTGTTGCTCAACTACGGCGGCGGGGAGGGCGGGGCGCAATCGGTGGCGTTGTTCGGCTTGAACAGCGACCGTTTTCCGCCGGTCTCCAGCGTCCCGACGCTGACCCGGCGCCGCCATCAGGACGGCACGCAAACCGACTATGACGACGCCAGTCATACCTTCAACTGGGTCAATGGCCCTACCACGCTTGTCGGCTCCCGCGAACAGGTCGATCTCAAGGTCGGCCCCGCCAGCCTGACGATGAGCGCCCAGAGCATCTCCCTGCAAGTCGGCGGCACCAACCTGTTGCTGGATGCCGGCGGCGCGCACTTCAGCGGCCCGGTGGTGGACCACCAGGGCCGGGTCATCAGCCCCTGACAAGGACATCCCATGATTGGAATCGATCGGAACACCGGGGCGGCCGTCGATGACTGGCTGCAATTCGTACAGCGCGCCACCCGAGCGCTGACCACGCCCTTGGGCACCCGCCAGAAGCGCCCGCTGTACGGCTCGATGATCCCGCAACTGCTCGGGCAGAACCTCGGCGACGACCTGCTGATTCTCGCCCAGAGCCATGCCGCCCAAGCGTTCTACAACCCACAGAACGGCATCGCCGACTTCGAGCCGCAAGTCATCGTCGCCAACCGCCAGGGCGCCGGCCTGTTGTTGCGCTTCGCCGGCACCTGGAAAAACCGCAAACAATCTTTCGAGGTGGTGACATGAGCATGCTGATACCCGGCCAGAACCAGTTGGCCGAGCCGGCGATCATTGCCGTCGATGAGTTCGAACCGTTGCTGGCGGAGTTCAAGGCGTTTGTCGTGGATTACGTCGCTACGCGTGCGCCGGAAAATGCGGCCAAGCTCAAGGTCAGTCTTGAGAATGAAAGCGAGCTGTTGACGTTGGCACTGGAGGCCTTTTGCGTTCGCTTGCAAACCCACGAGCGCAAATACAACGCCCGAATCAAGCAGATGCTGGCGTGGTGGGCCACCGACAGCAACCTCGATGCCCGGCTTGCCGACATGGGCCTGGAGCGGCAGGTGCTTGATCCCGGCGATCCGGCGGCTTTCCCGCCAGTGCCGCCGACGCTGGAAAGCGACGATGACGCCCGCCTGCGTTATTACCTCGCGCCTCACGCTCCGGCGGCGGGCTCGCGGATGCAGTATCGCCGGGAGGTTTTCACCCTGGGTGAGCGTCCGTCAGTGAAAGTACAAAGCGCCACGCCCGGGGTGGTGACGGTCACTTATACCTTCGACCCGGACGGCTACGCGGCTCGGGTCAAGGATGGCAACGGCCGCCGAACTGCACCGGGTGAAGTGATGGTGACGGTCTTGGCCCGAGACGGGGATGGCACGCCACCTGCTGATCTGCTTGACGGTGTGCGCCGGCATTTCGCCCGGCCTGATGTGCGGCCGGAAACGGATCTTGTCACGGTGCAGGGTGCACAGATCCTACGTTACAAAATTCGCGTGGTGGCCAAGATCAACGCCGGCCCGGACTCCGGGCTGACCCAAGTGGCCGCGCAGCAGCTGCTGCAAACCTACGCCGAGTCTTGTCATCGCCTGGAAGGGCGGGTGGACCCGAGCTGGATCGACTACGCCATCCACTCGGCGGGCGCTGCGCAATTGCAGATCCTTGAGCCGCTGGAGCCGATCGTCACCACGGCGTTTCAGGCGCCGTACTGCACGGGTGTCGAGGTGGAGGTGCGCACGCTATGAACGAGCCAAAAGGCAGTTTGCTGCCTGCCAACAGTTCTCCGTTGGAGAAGGCGCTGGACTTGGGTTTCGGGCAGTTGCTCGATCGGGTGACGCCACCCTTTCCCGCCTTGATGAACCCGCTGCTAACACCAGTGGACTTCTTACCGTACCTGGCGGCAGATCGTGGTGTTACTGAATGGAGTTCCAGTGCTCCTGAGGCTGAAAAGAGGGGCACGGTGAAGCTCGCTTGGCCGATCGCTCGCCAGTCCGGTACACGGAAAGCGCTGGAAAACGCCGCTACAGGCCTGCAGTTGGTCCCGCAGGTTCGCTCGTGGTACGAGCAAACGCCAATCGGTGCGCCTTACAGCTTCTCAGTGAGAGCGTTCACAAGCCTGGCTTACAGCGAAGAAATGGACGCTCGACTGGACCAGCGATTAGCCGCTGCAAAAAGCGAACGCGACATCCTGTCGGTCTCTGTGGGATTGAGCGCATTTGGTACCCATTCCATCGCTGCCGCGACGGTATGTGGCGAACTTACCATTGTCCATCCGATTGTTATCGACGGACTGAAAGCCGCCGGCAACGCATTCTCTGCCGCCGGCCTTTATAGCGTCGAGACGCTCACTATTTATCCTCAGAGGTTCTAAATGGCCGACTTTTATACTCTTCTTACCAATGATGGAATTGCCTACGAAACTGCCTGCAAGGCCGCTGGGCTTCCGATCAAGCTTGCACAAATTTCGGTTGGTGATGGCAACGGCGCTGTCTATAACCCGGATGCGACCGCCAAAGCATTGAAGCGCGAGGTATGGAGGGGGCCATTGAATGCCCTTTTCCAAGACGAGAAAAATCCCAGCTGGCTCCTGGCAGAGGTGACGATTCCGTCTGATGTCGGTGGGTGGTATGTGCGCGAGGCGGGTATCTGGACCGATAACGGCGTGTTGTACGCCATCGTCAAGTACCCGGAGTCGTTCAAACCCGTACTGGCGACATCTGGGTCGGGCAAAGAGTTTTACATCCGTTCGATTTTCGAAACGAGTAATGCGTCCCTGGTGACATTGTTGATTGATGACACCGTCGTCAAGGCAACTCGGGCGTGGGTCGTTGATTATCTCGGCGACGAGCTGGCCAAGCTTGATAGCAAGCAGTCGGTTCGTGTGGCGGCTACGGCAAATATCGTCTTGAGTGGCGCGCAGCAAATCGATGGGGTTGCAGTGATTGCTGGCCAACGCGTACTGGTCGCAGGTCAGACGTTGGCGAAGGACAACGGTATTTATATTGTTGCCAATAGTGCCTGGTCGCGCTCGATGGATGCCAGCTCCAGTCAAAGAGTCTCTCCTGGACTTAGCGTCATTGTTGAAGAGGGCGCTGCCTATGGAGGCTCTTTGTGGCAGTCGGTCAGCAAAGGGGTTATCGCGTTGGGCTCCACCCCGCTGGCATTCGAGATGCTGGCGGGAAGGAGTGGTGTTCAGGCGGGCACCTACAAAGTCCTGACTGTCGACAAATATGGTCGAACCATAGGCGGCACGAACCCTGGAACGTTGGCTGAGATGGGCATCAGGGATGCCTATACGAAAGATGAAATTGCGTCGATGTTCGGGAAACTGACCGATGAGTCGAAGTTGCCCCTAAAAGGCGGAACTATGACTGGCGCAATCAGCGCAGAGTTTTCTGGCATGGGAGGGGCTTTTGTCGATTGGCAAAAACGTATCCCCGCCCTCCAGATTAACTGTCCGATCAACTCGTATAGTTACTCTATTTGGAAGGGGACGATGTGGGGGGAACGTCATCTGGCGTCCATGGATGTTTACTCTGGTGGTACTTCGACCTCGCTCCCGGTAGTAGCACTTCATATGGGGGCTGTGCCGAGCGCTTTCCTATTTGAAGGCCAAGGTAACTTGACCATCAAGGGCGCCTACCTCGGCGAGGGTAGCCAACTCCTAAACCTTAACGCGAACGCCCTGACTCAGGGGACCGTACCTGCTGCACGACTGCAAGGTTCCTACAATATTGATGTGTCCGGAAACTCCGGAACAACCTCCCGGCTGGCGACTCCACGCCAAATCAATGGTGTGTCATTCGATGGCACGGCCAACATCGCGATTTCCGACAACTCCAAGTTACCCACCACGGGTGGCTTGATGTCAGGCACCGCCAGCTTTGAGCTACCTGACATGGGCGGGGGATTTGTCGCATGGCGAGGCCGCTCTCCGGCTGTGCAGATCAATGCGCCGGCAAACTACTTGGCATACCTGGTGTGGCGGGCAACGTGCTGGAATGAGCGACACCTAGCGGCAATGGAGGCTTATTCCGGCGGAACCAGCACCTCGCCGCCACAGGTCGTCACTCATGTGGGCGGCACGAATAACGCCATGACCCTTACCGAAGGGGGGCATTTGTCGATCTCAGGCATCTATAGCGGCAACGCCGCCGGCCTGACAAACCTGCCGCCGGCCACAGCCGACGTGCCGGGAGCCGTGCTTAAAAATACGGCCTCACTTGGGCCCAATGGTTGGTGGAAGTGTGCCCAGACGGGAATGATCAAGCAGTGGGGAATTACCTTGGGCGCTTCGGATACCGTCACCCATCGCAGTTTTCCTATCGCGTTCCCCAATCGGTGTGCATCGCTTGTAGCAAGCCGGACGAGTCTCTTTTACTCCGATGCCGCAACGGGCACTAATACCTTGATCGTCAGCAATACGCAGTTTTCGGTTATTTCCGGGCCGTTCAACTCACCTGATGATATTTACTGGGAAGCCACAGGCTACTGACTATGACGATTTTCTTTCATGCCCAAACATTAGGTTTTTACGATACCCGAGCCCATGGCGAGCGGACACTTCGGATCCCCGATCCGACGTGGGAAAGGCCTATGGTCAACATTCCGGATCCCGCTTGGGAAGTTGATCCCAACGCCCCTGAAGCGCAACGGCCTACCGTTGGCATTGCAGATGTCACGGCAGAACCACCCTTGATTGAAGTGGCAAATCCGGACTGCTGCCTGCCGCTCGCAGGAGAGCTGCGGGAAGTCAGTCTTGAAGAGTACCAAGCACTTTTCGCAGCTCAAGCCTCTGGCAAAGTGATCGGGGCCGATGGTAATCGCCCCATTATTTTGGAACCGCCCGAATTGACGTGGGAACAGCGCAAGCTTGAGTGTGTTGCGGTAGTTCGGGCGTTTCTGGATCAGACGGCCAAGTCCGCAGGATATGACGATATCAAGAATGCGATTAGCTATGCCGATGAGCCGGCAGTACCGCGCTTTCAGGCTCAGGGCCAGGCCTTCCGTTCCTGGCGGTCGCTGTGCTGGGCTTACTGCTATGAGCAGTTTGATGCCGTCGAGCAGGAGACGCGCGAGGTGTTCAGTCCGCAAGATCTCGTTTCTGAATTACCACAACTAGCACTTCCTTAAAAAGAGCGTTAGCAGATCGCCTAACGGCCCCATGTTCCATTCTCGTGACAGTCACACAAAACCGCCTTGGCGGTTTTTTTTTCGCCTGGAGATCCACCTATGGCCAATCGCCAAACCTACACCGTCCTCATTCCATTCCCCACCGGCAACGGCCACTGGTCTACCGCCGGCGAGGAACTGGAACTGCTGGACGTCGAAGCATCCGCCCTGCGCACCGCTGGCCGCCTGGAACTGACCAGCGTCCTCAACTCCACCCCGAAGAAGGCTGACTGATCATGGCTGAGGTTTTGAACTTCGAGCACAACGGCATCACCGTGAACGCCACCGAATCCCCCGAGGCCATGGGTGGCCTGGGCGATAACGTCATCGGCCTGGTGGGCACTGCCCCCAACGCCCATGCGTCGATTCCGAAAAACGCCCCGTTCCGCATCAACAGCTTCACCACCCAGGCGCTGCTGGACCCTACCGGCGCTGAAACCGGCACGCTGTTCCACGCCGTGTACCAGATCCTCAAAGTGGTCAAGGTGCCGGTCTACGTGGTGATCGTCGACGAGGGCACCACCCCGGCCGACACCATCAATAACGTAATCGGCGGTGAAGAGCCGGTCACCGGCCGCAAACTGGGCCTCGCCGCCCTGGCCAGCGTCCCCGAAGACCTGACCATCATCGGCGCCCCTGGCTTCACCGGCACCAAGGCCGTGGCCGGCGAATTCGCCTCCTTCGGCAAGCGCATCAAGGCCCGTGTAGTCCTGGACGGCAAGGACGCTACCGTCGCCGACCAGGTGACCTACAGCGGCGAACTGGGCGGTGCCGACCTGGGCTTCGACCGTTGCCTGCTGGTGCACAACATGCCGTCGGTGTACTCCAAGGCGGCGAAGAAAAACGTGTTCCTGGCGCCGTCGTCCCTGGCCATCGCGGCACTGGCCAAGGTCAAGCAGTGGGAAAGCCCGGGCAATCAGGTGACCTTCGCCGAAGACGTTTCCCGCGTGGTTGAGTACAACATCCTCGACACCTCCACCGAAGGCGACCTGCTCAACCGCTACGGCGTGAGCTACTACGCCCGCACCATCCTCGGCGGTTTCTCGCTGCTGGGTAACCGTTCCATCACCGGCAAGTTCATCAGCTACGTCGGCCTGGAAGATGCGATCAGCCGCAAGCTGGTCAAGGCCGGCCAGAAAGCCATGGCCAAGAACCTCACCAAGTCGTTCATGGACCAGGAGGTGAAGCGCATCAACGACTGGCTGCAAACCCTGGTGGCCGACGAAACCATCCCCGGCGGCAGCGTGTACCTGCACCCGGAATTGAACAGTGTCGAGAAGTACAAGAACGGCACCTGGTTCATCGTCATCGACTACGGCCGCTACGCGCCGAACGAACACATGATTTATCAACTCAACGCCCGCGATGAAATCATCGAGCAGTTCCTGGAGGACGTTCTCTAATGTTTACCAACCGAGTCAGACAGGCCATTGCGGCCACCCTTCAGGGCTTGCCGTTGTCGGCTACCGTCAATTCCTTCACCCCGCCGAAGATTGACTTCGATATGGAACTCATGACCGGCGGGCGCTTCATCGCCGAGGAAATGGCCAAGAGCGCCAAAGTGCTCAACGCCACACTGGAGCTGCAAGGCGCGGGTCCGGAAATCATGCTTGCCCTGGGCGTGCGCCTGGGCGACGACATTTTGCTGAACGTGCGCGAAGCCGGTCAGGACCAGGACGGCAAGACTTACTTCACCTATCACACCATCGGCGGCAAGCTGAAAACGCTGACCGAGGCACCGGTGAAGATGGGCGATAAACCCACCATCACCCTGGAGTTCTCCTGCCGCACCTACAACCGCCTGGAAAACGGCATCCCGGTGATCGACATCGACGTGCGCACCCAGAAATTCGTGCTCAACGGCGTCGACATCCTCGGTGATGCCCGCCGCGCGGTGCTGATGCCGTAAGCCCCTTGCGATTTCTGTAGGAGCTGGCTTGCCTGCGATGCAGGCGACTCGGTGTATCCATTGCACCGAGGCGATGCCATCGCGGGCAAGCCCGGCTCCCACAGTGATCGCGTTCGCCCCGAGAGGTGCGGTGCTTTTCAACAACGTTCGACCAAGGAATTGACTCATGGCCTGGATGCCTCCGCTGCACATCCTGCTGTCCCCGATCACCGCCGACACCGGCGCGACAATCGAGCAGGTGCAACTCAAGCCGCTGTACTACGCCGCGCAAAAAGACGCGCTGGCCCGGGCCGGTGATGACGAGGATGACCAGTTTTTTGAACTGGCGAAACTCGCCACCGGCCTGTCGGAAAAAGAGCTCGACCAGCTCAAGCGTCCGGACTACGTGACCATCGCCCAGTACGTGCATGACATGTCGACCCGTCCGGCCTCGTTCTTCCTGGACGCAGCCCGCGAGCCCAGCGATTCGGCCACCACCGAGCAGGTGAAACTGCTGCTGCCGCTCAACGCCGCCGGCCGCACCCTGACTGCAGTGACCCTGGAAATGCCGGCCCTGCGCGCCACCAAAGTGATGAAAAAACTCACCACGGCCAAAGAGCGCGCTGAGTTCATCACCGCCCATTGCTCCGGTCTGATGATCCCCGACCTGGCGGACCTCACCGTGCCCGACTGGACCGAACTGCAGGAGCGCATCGACGATTTTTTAAATCAACCGGCGGCCTTCTTTCGGAGCGCGACATCGAAGTAATCCTCGACGTCGTGCCGCTGGTTTACTCGGTAAACGAAGCGGAAATCCTGGACTGGGAAGTCGGAAAAGCATTACGCCGCTACGACATCGCGATCACTCGCCTTGGCGTCAAACAGGAGTAGAGCGGGATGCAAATGAACTACACACTGGCGTTTGCCGGGCAGACGTATGACCGAGAGCTTTCAGCGGACCTGTCACCGGCGGCCCAGGATTTGACTGGACCCTCCTCCCTTGATGCGGTGCCTACCTGGCAGACGGATCTTGGCCTGGCGCTGGCCAATGCCAGCCTGGAAATCAACGGCTTGGCCTTGGAGCAGGTGCGGCTGCGCGAGACCCTGGAAACCCTCAACAGCACGTTGTTCATTAACGGGGGTTCGCTGGCGACCAAGACGGCTGATGCCGCCGTTGGCGCGCCGAAGAGCGAGCAGAAGGACCCGGCAACGGCCTCTGATTCCTGGGTGGACAAGGGCCTCAAGGCAGGGGCGGATCTCGGGAAGGATTTGGGTTCGAGCCTGTGGGATACGGTCAAGACCCGAGTGGCCGGCAATGTGGTCGATGTGACGCTTGGCAAGATTCCGGGAGTTGGGAAACTGTTCAAGGACGGGGGGCTCGATAAAGACAAGGACAAGGGCGGCGACAAGCAATGTTGCCCTGGCACCGCCGGCCTACTTGAAACGGCGGCTGCACAGATACCCGAAAGCGTTGGAGAGACGGCCCGGGAGAAAGACAAAGCTCGCACCCCCGGGAATATGAAGAAGCGACGCGTCAAGCTTCCCAAACCAGGACAAACGGTTCCACGTGGACCGACGGCAGCCGTCGATGGCAAGTTGGCGGATATCAAGCCACAACGCCTTCCTCCCTTGGCAAATGCCACGCCCCAGCTCAATGCGATGGGCCAGCCGCTTGCTCCGTTCTCGGCCAAACAGGCGGCTCAGGCGTCGCCCCATCTCCCTGGCAATTCGTTTGCCTCCTACGCGGCGCCGCCGGCAAACCGGCGTATGGCGCGCGGTGCAGGCAAAGGTCTGGCCGCGAGTTTGTCGGGAGCGTTTGCCAAGCTGGAATCGGCAGGCACCCGCCGCCTCGGCCCGTTGAAGTACGTCGACACCGCGATGGATGTGGTCCAGGGCGTACGCAATGGCGACGCAAAAGCTGTTGCCTCCGGCCTCAGCACCGCGGGCGGCGCCTGGGCAGGAGCCTCCGCCGGAGCCGCGATCGGGACCCTGATTTTCCCCGGTGTCGGTACTGCTGTTGGCGGTGCAATCGGTGGTTTGCTTGGCAGTGAGGCGGGTGCCTGGCTCGGTGAAAAATTGTTCGGGCCAAGTGATCGTCTGCCAGCGCCGAATGCGGTGAGCAAGGAACTCAACAGTGCCCGCACGGACAATGTCCAGGTCACGATTGCCCCGAGTATCCAGATCACCGGCGTCAACCCCGCCGACGCTCAGCAAGTCGTCAACCAGGTGATTCAGGCCCTGCAATTCCAATGCATGCCGATGGTCACTGATTCCCTTGGCATCCGGCGCAACGCGGCACTGGCCGACCCAGGAGGTGATTGATGCGACAACAAATGGTACTCGGCGATTTCATCTTTGGCCTGTCCCGGGGCTTTACCTATTCCTCGTTGGTGCGTAACAGCGACGGCGGCTGGAGTGACCTGACGATTATTGCCAGCAAGCCCCAGTCGCGACAAAACGGTCAGAAACTGGAAAAACTCACGTTCAGCGGCACGGCCATGTACGCCGTCGGCATGCAGCGCCTCGACGAACTGCGCGCGCTGCAAAATGCGCGGGTGCCGTTGCCCCTGGTCGATGGTATCGGGCGCAACTGGGGCCTGTGGCGGATCAATACTGTCGTGGAAACCCAGGGCAATGTGATCGATGACGGCACCGCCATGGTCATGACCTGGACCCTGGAACTGGAGGAATTCGTCAATGCGTAGAGCCCGAAGTATTGCCGGTGATTCGGTCAACCTGTTGCTCTATCGCGAGCTAGGACGATGCGATGACGCAGCTGAAGAAACCCTTTGGCGCCAGAACCCCGGCCTCGCAGAGTACGGCCCGGTGTTGCCAGCCGGTGTGTGGGTAAGTGTGCCCGAACTGGAGTCGCGGCCAACGGCCGTGCGCCCCGTTTCGGCTTGGGATTAAGGAGGCAGCATGGCCCAGGGATTTACCCCGATCGTGGAGTTTTACGGCGCCAATGCGGCGCTGCTCAATCAACGCCTGATGCACTGGAGCCACACCGACGCGGCGGGCATTGAGTCCGACCGACTTGAACTGACCCTCAATATCGAGGGCCTGGAAGGCCTGCCGAGTCTCAGTGGAAAAATCGGCTTGCGAGTCGGGTACCAGGAGTCGGGGCTGGTGGAAAAAGGCGAGTTCGTCGTCACCCAGCGAACCCCGGTGCTGTTCCCCATGCGCCTGATGATCGTCGCCACGGCGGCGCCCTTCAGCGTGGTCGACCAAACAGGCTACCGTCAGCGCCGATCTGCCAGTTATGGGCCGACGACCTTGGGGACGTTGTTTCGCCAACTGGTGGGTCCTCACGGTTATTCACCCCGTGTGGCGCCGTCTTTGGAAGGGATCGCGATTCCCCATATCGACCAGTCCAACGAAAGCGACATGGCCTTTATCACACGCCTCGCCAAGCGTTACTGCGCGGTCAGCAAGCCGATCAACGAGCTGTATGTGCTGGCTGAAAGTGGTCAGGTCAAATCGCTGTCCCTCCAGCAACTGCCGGAAGTGAAATTATCCATCACGGCTGACAACCGCCCCGGTGACCAGGCCTTTATCACCGCCAGGCTCGATGAGAAATCCCGGGCGAAATACGAGGGTAGCCGCGTCACGTGGTGGGATGCGGCGGCGGGCAAGCAGCGCGTGGTTCAGGTCGGCAATGCCCCGTTCAAAACCTTGCGCCAACGCTGCCAGAACGAAGCGGAAGCGCGTGCCGTGGCCGAAGGTGAGCTGCGCCGCGTGGGCCGTGAAGATTTGCAGTTGCTGATCGATTGCCCCGGCAACCCGTTGCTATCCGCCGAAGGCTTGCTGCTGCTGGATGAAACCTGGCCGTCGTACATGCAGGGACGTTGGTCGATCAGCAAGGTGACTCACGTTGGCGACCCGGCGACGGGGTATCGAAGTTCGATTGTTGCTGGCGGGTTGTCTGTCTAGCCGCGCCCCCTCAACCAAACCCGCTCCCGAGCGGGTTTTTTATTGCCCGGTGAACCCATGAAGATCACCCCGTTACTGAATCACCTGCGTGATCACTGCCAAGGCTTCAACCAACAGATCCATGCCGGCCTTGATCTCGATGCCCTGCAAACCCTGCCTGACGCACCTGCTGCGGTCATCACGCCGATCGCCGACGAAGCCGCTGCCAACAGCTCACAAAACACCACCCGACAAACCCTGCGCGAGCATTTCGGCGTGGTGCTGGTACTCGATCTGGCGGACGGCCAACAAGCCATGGCGATGGACCAACTCCACGCCCTGCGCGCCGAAGTCTGGCGTGCCCTGGTGGGTTTCAGGCCCGAGCGTTTCTACGAACCCATCCAGTACGAAGGCGGCGACTGGCTGCTGTTGACGAAAACCCGCGGGCTGTACCGGCTGCGCTTTTTCGCCGAGTTCCAACTGGGACGCAACCTCAGCACACAGCCAGCCGAAACCTGGCCCGAGCTTGAGCTGGACGCTTTGCCGTCCTTCACCGGGGTGACGGTGCGGGTCGATGCCATCGACCCGGCCGACCCCAATCTGCAACGCCCAGGCCCCGACGGGCGCCTGGAAATGACCTTTTCTGCCGAGGTAAAACCATGAGCAAACGCATCACCGTACTGCCGGTTTCCGGCCGTGCCGTACCTGACCCGGAGGCGGGCGATCTGCTGCCGGCCGAAGGTCGCGAAGTCCCGGACAACGCCTGGTGGCGTCGACGTCTGGCCGATGGCGACATCACCACCAAAGCCGTCAAGGCGGCAAAACTACAGGGAGCCAAATAATGGCGATTGGATTCAGTCATATTCCGGCGGACATTCGTGTGCCGCTGTTCTACGCCGAGATGGACAATTCGGCGGCCAATAGCGCGTCGTCGGCCTTGCGCCGGCTGATCGTGGCCCAGGTCAACGACAACGTCACCAGCCCGGAAATCGGCAGCCTGGTGCTGGTGTCGAGCGCGGCCATGGCCAAGCGCATCGGTGGCCAGGGTTCGATGCTGGCGTCGATGTACGAGACGTTCCGCAAGAGTGACCCGGTGGGCGAGATCTGGTGCCTGCCGCTGCACAGCACCGAAGGCAGTGCCGCCAAGGCGGATCTCAAGCTGACCGGCACCGCGAACCAGGGCGGCATTCTCAGCCTGTACGTCGGCGGCACCCGGGTTCAAACGACTGTGATCAATGGCGCCACGGCAGCCGTTGCCGCCACCGCCCTGGCGCTGAAAATCAACGCCAGCGCCGACCTGCCGGTCAGTGCGGTAGCCGCCGATGGCACTGTCACCCTGACCGCCAAATGGACCGGTGAGAGTGGTAACGACATTAGCCTGCAGCTCAACCGTTTGGGTCAGAGTAACGGCGAACAAATTCCCGACGGTCTCACCGCCGTGATCGGCAAAATGGCGGCGGGCGCCGGTGTGCCGGACCAACTCGCAGCGCTGGCGGCACTGGGCGACGAGCCGTTTGAATTCATCTGCATGCCCTGGGCCGACACCACCAGCCTCAATGCCTGGCAGGCAGTAATGGATGACAACAGCGGTCGCTGGTCGTGGGCCAAGCAACTGTTCGGCCACGTCTATACCGCAAAGCGCGGCACCATCGGCACTTTGGTGGCGGCCGGGCAAGGGCGTAACGACCAGCACGTGACCATCCAGGCCATGGAGCCGGGTGTGCCGCAACCGTTCTGGGTTCAGGCCGCTGCATTGGCGGCGCGCACCGCGGTGTTTATCTCCGCCGATGCCAGCCGTCCGACCCAAAGCGGCAGCCTGCCAGGCCTCGACCCGGCCGACGCCAGCGAGCGCTTCACCCTGACCGAGCGCCAATCGCTGCTCAACTACGGCATCGCCACGGCTTACTACGAAGGCGGCTACGTGCGCATTCAGCGGGCGATCACCACCTACCAGAAGAACGCCTTCGGCCAGGCGGACAACTCCTACCTGGACAGCGAAACCCTGCACCAGTCGGCCTTTATCGTGCGCCGCCTGCAAAGCGTGATCACCAGCAAGTACGGGCGCCACAAACTCGCGGCTGACGGCACGCGCTTTGGCGCCGGCCAGCCGATCGTGACCCCGAGCACTATTCGCGGTGAGCTGATCGCCCAGTACGCCAAGCTGGAACTCGAAGGCCATGTGGAGAACGCCGAACTGTTCGCCGAGCACCTGATTGTCGAGCGTGACAGCCAGGACCCAAGCCGGGTCAACGTGCTGTTCCCGCCCGATTACGTCAATGGGCTGCGGGTGTTTGCGCTGCTCAACCAGTTCCGTTTGCAGTACGACGCGGCGGTGTAACCCCCGCGCTTTTCGCAACTGATTCCAGCCCGCCGCGTGCGGGCTTATTTTTGGGAGAAACATCATGGGTCAACTGATTGCGGGCACCTGCTACGTCAAAGTGGACGGCGCTCAACTGACCATCAACGGCGGCTGCGAAGCACCGTTGATGGCCGTCAAACGGGAAACTGTGGTGCCGGGTTTCTATAAGGAAACCGACATCACCCCGTCCTTCAAAGTCACCGCACTGCACACGCCGGACTTTCCGCTCAAGCAGCTGATCGCGGGCACCGACATGACCGTCACCTGCGAATTCAACAACGGCAAAGTCTACGTGCTGGCCGGTGCCTACCTGGTGGAAGAACCGGTGGCCAAGGGCGACGATGCCGTGATCGAGCTGAAATTCGAAGGCATCAAGGGGACCTGGCAATGAGCGATACGGTGAAGCTGCAAGTGGCCATCGAGGCCCACGGCGAGCCACTGGCCGAACTCACCCTGCGCCGCCCGACGGTGCAGGAAGTGCGGGCGATCAAGGCGCTGCCGTACAAGATCGACAAGGGCGAAGACGTGAGTCTGGACCTCGACGTGGCCGCCAAGTACATCGCGGTGTGCGCGGGTATTCCGCCGTCGTCGGTCAACCAACTCGACCTGGTGGACTTCAACGCGCTGAGCTGGGCCGTCGCCGGTTTTTTCATGAGTGCGGCGCAGGCACCGTCGCCGAGCTGATTGCGGTGGCCTATGACCTGGCCTGGTTCTGGAAGGTTGACCCTGAACAGATGCTGGCCAGGCCTTTGGATACGCTCCGGGAATCCCTGGAGCATGCGCAACGGATCAATGCGATGCAGCAGGTGCAGTGATGGCAGAAGCTCAGAAAGTAGAAAGTACCGCCGTGCGCCTGACCGGCATCGACCAGCTGTCGCCCAAGCTTGCTGCGTTGCAGGCCACCGTCGGGCGCTTCCGGCAGAACCTGGAGCAGACCGGCCTCGGCAAGCTGGACATCGCTGGTTTGGTGAAGGGCGGCGGGCTGGCGGCGCCGTTTGTCAGCGGTATCAAATCGGCATTGGCGTTCAAGGCTGAGGTCGGCGGGGTGAGTGCCGCCGTGGGGCAGGGCGTTACCGAAGCGGCGGCGCAGGGGATGAAGGATTTCAACGCGTCGCTGGACAAGGTCTCGGTGGCTTTCGGTACCGCACTGTTGCCGGCCGTCACGGCGGTGGTGGTCGGGCTGGAGCCGTTGCTGGCGTCGGTGGCCCAGGTGCTCACTGAAAATCCGCAACTGGTGCAGGGCCTGGCTGCCGGCGCGGTGGCGTTTACCGCGATACAGGCGGCCGTCACCGGCGTGTCTCAGGCACTCGGCTTGATGCAACTGGTGCTCAGCGCCAATCCGATTGTGCTGGTTGCCGTCGGCATTGCGGTGGCCGCGGGATTGATCGTCGCCAACTGGAAGCCGATATCGGCGTTTTTTGTCGGGCTTGGCGAGCGCGTGATGTCGGCGATTGGAACCCTGGGCGAGTTTTTTCAGACGGTCTTTGCGTTTCGTCCGCTGGAACAACTGATGCACCTGTGGGGGCCGATCACTGGTTTTTTTGCCGCGCTTTGGGACTTGCTCAAGGCGCTCAGCGTGCCGGTGGTCGAGTTCATGAAGAGCCTGTTCAGTTGGTCACCCTTGGGGCAAATCATTGCCAACTGGGGCGTGATCAGCGGGGTGTTTGCGGCGATCTGGAGTGACTTCAAGCTCACCGCGCTGGAGGCCTTCACCGTCGTCAGCAGTTACTTTGACTGGTCACCCCTGGACAAGATCTCTGCCGTCTGGGGCACCGTAACCGGTGCATTTGCCTCGATCTGGAGCGATATCAAGTTGCAGGCCCAGGATGCCTTTGTGGTGTTGAGTGGCCTGTTCGACGACTGGCATCCGATGGAACAGCTCGAAGCCCTGTGGGCACCGGTACTGAGTTGGTTCACCGAGTTGTCGGAGAAGCTTGCGGTGATCACCGCGCCGATTCGCAAGCTGTTTGATGGTGGGCTGGGTGAAGCGATCAACCGGGCTACCGGCAGTGTGGTGGAGTTGACCACTGAGCAGCAGGCGCGCAATGCCGAAAGCGCGCGTAATCCATCCTGGTTTCGCAAGGGGCCTGAGTTGATTTCGCCGCTGGCGTCCAGCTCCAGTTCGCTGCTGCAACAAACCGCCGCCAACAACCGCACCCAGCTCAATGGCGACCTGCGGGTGAGTTTCGACAATGCTCCGGCCGGCCTGCGGGTCGACCAACCCAGCACCAACCAACCCGGCCTGAGTGTCACCCCGCGTGTCGGCTACCGTTCCCTGTCCCTTGGAGGCTCCAATGAGCTGGCGTGATCGTTTGTTGCCGGCGTCGTTTCGTGGCGTCGGGTTTTGGGTCGACCAGGCAAAAGTCCCGGTCGGCAAGAAGGGCCAGTTGCACGAATACCCTCAGCGCGACCTGCCGTTCTTTGAAGGGCTCGGCCAGCAATCCAGGGTGCATGAGCTGACGGCGTTTGTGGTGGGCGAGGATTGCCTGGAACAACGCGACAAGCTGCTCAAGGCCCTGGAGGAGGGCGCCGGTGAGCTGGTGCACCCTTGGCTTGGACGGTTGCAGGTCAAGGTCGGCGAATGCGAGATGACCCAGACCCGTCAGGACGGCGGGCTGGTGACATTTGCCCTGAAGTTCTATCCCGACGAACCCTTGAAGTTTCCCACGGCAGCGGTCAATACCCGCCAGTTGTTGCTGGTGTCGGCCGACAGTTTGCTGGGTTCGGCAGTACTGCGTTTTGAGCAGGCCGTCGTGCTGGTGAAGCAGGCGCGGGTGGGCATCCAGGCGTTGCGCAATGGCCTGGCAGAGGTTTACCAGGTGATTGAGCAGCAGTTTGCCCCACTGATTCAGTTGTATGGCGACCTGAATGCCTTGGTCAAAGCCATCAAGGAAGTGCCCAAGGAATTGAGCGCCGAGTTCAAGGGCTTGCTCGGCGATGTGAAGGAGCTGAAGGCGTTTGCCCGCACGGGTTATCGCGGCATGTTGGCCAACCTCTCGCAGCAGGTGGAAGCGGCTCGGAATATCGACGTGCCAAAGCTGACCACTGGCAAGGACAGCGTGGCCTCCGTGCAGGCCACCGCCAATCTGGTACAGGATGCGTTGTGGGTGAAGATCGCCCATTGGCTGGCGGATGTACCGGTGGCGACCAAAGCGGTGACCCTCAGCACTACGCCGTCCCTGGCGCAACAGGCGGCACAGCCGGTGCAGCGCCGTGAAGTGCCGGTGGCTGACGATGTGCTGGTGCTGCGTGACCTTCTGAACGAAGCCATGTGGCAGTCCGCATTGAAGGCCGACGCCGGGCACTACGTTGCACTGAACGACTTGCGCCAACAGATGTTTACGCATCTGACGGCGGTGGCTTCGTCTGGTGTACGGCTGGTCAACCTGACGCCGATGCGCAGCATGCCGGCCCTGGTGTTGGCTTATCAGCGCTTTGGTGATGCGACGCGAGTGGGCGAGGTGGTGCAGCGCAATCGGGTGGCGCATCCGGGCTTCCTGCCGCCTGCCGACCTGCAAGTGGTCAGGGAGTAACCCATGAACGATCTGGACAATGCCGTCACCCTGACCGTTGACGGCCTGGACTATGGCGGCTGGAAAAGCGTCGAAATCAGCGCCGACCTGGAACGCCAGTTTCGCACCTTCACCCTCAACATCACCTGGCAATGGCCCGGGCAAACCCTGGCGGTTCCCATCAAACCGGGTGCCCGCTGCCAGGTACGGATCGGTTGCGACCTGGTGCTCACCGGCTTTGTGTTCAAGGTGCCGGTCAGCTATGACGGCAAACAGATCAGCCTGAGTATCGAGGGCGGTTCGCTGACCCAGGACCTGGTGGACTGCGCCGCGATCAACCAGCCCGGTCAGTGGCGTGGGCAAAGTGTGCTGAGCATCGTGCGTGCACTGACGGCTACCTATGGCGTCGAGGTGCTCAGCGAGATTGCCGAGACCACGCGTTTGCATACCCACAGCATCGTGCCCGGTGAGACGGTATTTCAATCCATCGACCGCTTGCTGACGTTGTATCGGGTGTTCTCCACCGACGATGCAGACGGACGCCTGGTGTTGGCATTGCCCGGCAGTGCCGGGCGCGCAAATGACAGCCTGGAGCTGGGCAAGAACATCCTTTCGGCGAATGCTCCGAGGGACTTTGGCTCGGTGTTTTCCGAGTACCGGGTCATCGGCCAGCACAAGGGCGATGATCAGAAAAGCGCGACGGCGGTGAGTGAGGTTTCAGGCATTTCCCGGGCTGAAAAAGCCACGCGAAAACGCGTCACGGTGATCAGCGAACCGACGCAGTTGACGCCTGAGTTGGCCCAGCAACGCGCCGACTGGGAGCGCTCCACCCGCACTGGCAAAGCCCTGACCACCACCTACACCGTGCAAGGCTGGCGGCAGTCCAACGGCGATCTGTGGCGCCACAACCTGTTGGTGCGAGTGATCGATCCGGTGCTGGGTTTTGACCGGGACCTGCTGATTTCCAGGATTACTTATTCGCTTTCCGAGCAAGGTTCGATCACCACCCTGCAGGTGGCGCCGCCGTCCACCTTTGATGCCAATCCGTTGCCCTCTGCTTAACCCCCAAGGAATTTCCATGAGCCTACTGACTCGCCTGCTGGCGCGCGGCACTGTCGTGCTCGCCCACTCGGCCACCAAGCTGCAATCGCTGCAAATGCGCCTGACCGCAGGCGAAGTGAACGACGACATGGAGCACTTCGAACCCTACGGTTTCACCAGCAACCCGTTGGCCGGTGCTGAAGGCATCGCCACATTTCTGGGCGGCGACCGTTCCCATGCCATCGTGTTGGTGGTGGCTGACCGGCGCTATCGGTTGCAGTCCCTGGCACCGGGTGAAGTGGCGATCTACACCGACGAAGGCGACAAGGTTCACTTCAAGCGCGGGCGGGTGATCGACATTGAAACCGCCACCCTGAACATCCGCGCCAGCAGTGCCGTGAACATTGATACGCCGACCCTGACCCAGAGCGGCAAGATCATCTCCCAGGGCGACCAGATTGCCGGCGGTATCAGCCAGATCCAGCACGTGCATGTGGGCGTACAGCCGGGCAATGGCCAGACCGGCGCGCCGGCGGGAGGCCAGTGATGTTTGTCTCCGACAACCTGAAAAATGCCCTGACCCGTTCGGTGCTGATCAGCCTGTTCACCTGGCGCCGTGCCGCGCCGGACGATGCCGTTGACGATGACGAGCGCTTCGGCTGGTGGGGCGACAGTTTTCCCAGCGTGGCCGACGACCGTATCGGCTCAAGGCTGTGGCTGCTGCGCCGGGTCAAGCTGACCCGCCAGACGCAACTGGACGCCGAATTCTATGCCCGCGAAGCCCTGCAATGGCTGATCGACGATGGGCATTGCAGCGCCATCGAAGTCCTCAGTGAACGCCTCGACGCCCAGCGCCTCAACCTGCGCATGCAGCTGACCCTGGCCGACGGCGAGCGCCTGGACATCAACCCTGATAACAGTTGGCAGGTGATCTATGCCGTTTGAAACCCCTTCGCTGCCGGTGCTGATCAAACGCACCCAAAGCGACCTGGCCAGCGATTCGCTGCGCCAGTCCGATGCCCAGGTTCTGGCGCGTACCCTGAGTGGTGCGGCGTTCGGCCTGTACGGTTATCTCGATTGGATCGCTGAGCAGATCCTGCCGGATACCGCTGATGAATCCACCCTGGAGCGCATTGCCGCGTTGCGCTTGAACCAGGCGCGCAAGGCTGCGGTGGCGGCCACTGGCAGCGTGAGTTTTACCGCCGCGGCGGGCGCGGTGCTGGATGTGGACACGGTGCTGCAAGCCAGTGATGGGCGCAGCTTCAAAGTCACTGCTGCCGGCACGACCCACGCCGGCCTCAACACCACCACGGTGCAGGCGATTGATGCCGGCACTCTGGGCAACGCTGATGCTGGGTTGAGCCTGATCGCGGTGCAGCCGCTGCAAGGCATTGGCTCGACCTTTACCGTGCTGGCGCCGGGGCTGACCGGCGGTGTGGCGCGAGAAACATTGGAGTCGCTGCGGGCGCGGGTGATTCGTTCCTACCGGGTTATTCCCCAGGGCGGTTCGGCGCAGGATTACGAGACATGGTCACTCGAAGTGCCCGGGATTACCCGAGCGTGGTGTCGCGGCAATTACCTCGGGCCGGGGACGGTGGGGGTGTTCGTGATGCGTGATGACGACCCGCAACCGATCCCGAATGCAGCGCAGTTGGCGCAGGTGCAAGCCCATATCGAACCGCTGCGGCCGGTGACGGCTGATGTGTATGTGTTGGCGCCCGTGATGAAGCCGGTGGCTTATCAGCTGCGGCTGACACCCGACACCAGCGCCGTGCGTGCGGCGGTCGAGGCGCAACTGCGGGACTTGCACAACCGTGAGGCGGGGCTGGGTGAGACCTTGTTGCTGACCCATATCGCCGAAGCCATCAGCACTGCGACCGGTGAGACCGATCACACACTGACAAGCCCGCTGGCGGACGTTACGGCAGCGACGAATCAGTTGCTGGTGTTCGGAGGTATCACATGGCTGGAGTAAGGACCGCTGGCCAGTATCAAGAACAACTGATCGCCTTGTTGCCCAGCGGTCCGGCCTGGGATCTGGAGACGGTGCCGCAGTTGGAGACGGTGCTCAAAGGCATCGCCGAAGAACTCACGCGCATCGACGCCCGGGCCTGCGACCTGCAAAACGAGATGGACCCGGTGACGGTCAGCGAACTGGTGCCCGAGTGGGAAAGGGTGATGCAACTGCCCGACCCTTGCCTGGGCGTGAGCCCGCTGTACGACGACCGTCGCCTGGCAGTGCGTCGACGCCTGTTGGCGGTGGGCAGCCAGCGCGCCGCGTACTACATCGAAATTGCCCGCAGCCAGGGCTATCCGGACGCCAGTGTCACTGAGCATCGCGCCCCGCGCATGGGCCGCTCGCGGTTTGGTGTCGCGCATTTCGGCACCTGGCAGGCGCACTTCATGTGGATCCTCAACACCGGCGGTCGCCAGCACCTGGGCCGACGGTTTGGGGCGAGCTATTGGGGAGAGCGGTTTGGCGTCAACCCAGGGAATGCCCTGGAGTGTCTGATTCATCGCAGCGCACCTGCTCATACGCAGGTGCACATCAATTATGACTAGAGGATAGAAGCGTGGATTATCCAAAGAGTGTGCCCAGCGTTGGGCTGGTGAATGGCAAGTTTGTGGATGAAAACCCTGTGACGGGGACGCCGGGGAGTTTGATTCCGGCGGCGTGGGGGAATGGGGTTACGCAGGAGATTTTGAATGTGCTGGCGGCGGCGGGGATTGTTCCGGATGAGGCGAAGACCGATCAGTTGGCGCAGGCGCTTAGCGTTTTGAGTGATTGGTTGAAGTTGAAGAATAAGCCGACGACGTTGGCGGGGTATGGGATTACCGATGCGCTGCTGGTTGGACGTACAACAGACCAACGGCCTAGCTTGTCCGCCAGTGATTTGACTGATACCGGTAATGGTCTTGGTGGTGCGCTGGAAATTCGTGAGGCTCAACAGGTAGAAAGCAAAAAACTGACGTTCGAGTACGCCCCGAAAATCATGTTTCATTGGAAGGACCGCTGGGCGAAAGCGTTAGCGATGGATGCTAATGGTGAGATGGTATGGGCGGGGCAGAAAGTTTGGACTGCTGCCAATCTGGATCTGACAAACAAGGCGGATAAGGCAACTACGCTGGCGGGATATGGGATTACCGATGCGTTGGCAGTTGGGCAATATGGATTGGGCGGAAACATAGCTCCCAAAGCGAGTATTGATACGGTGGGGTTGCCGGGAGGTTTTTACTCGTACCTTGATGGTAATACCAGCTTTGCCAACTATGTCGGGTTGGTAAATATTCCTTATAGTGCGGGAAGTCATGCTGGACAGTTGGGGTTTCAACAGGGAAATCTGGATGCCGTGGTCCTTGTCAGAGGCTGTGATCCAAATGGTAAGTGGACGCCTACTCGGCAGTTGTGGCATGACGGCAATCTCAAACCGGGCGACATGTTTCCTGCGGGCACCACTATTCAATATGCGGGTCCTTACCCACCGGCAGGTTTCTTGAAAGAGAATGGCGCAGAAGTTTCACGCACTGTGTACGCAAGACTGTTTGCAGCCATCGGAACGATCTATGGCGCTGGAGACGGCAGCACTACGTTTAATTTGCCTGACAGTCGAGGTGAGTTTATTCGCGGGGTTGATGATGGCCGAGGCGTTGACCCACAGCGTGTACTGGGATCCTTGCAACTGGATGCGATGCAGGGACACTGGCATGGACCACGTCCAGGTACAACCCTAAACGGGAGTCCAGGCAGTTGGAACGGAAGCAACGGTACTAATGGCGGCTACAACATCGGCAGCACGGGTGACCCCGTTACTAACGGTGTAAATGGAGCCCCAAGAACCGGTAATGAAACGCGCCCGCGCAACACTTCCCGTCTTATGTGCATCAAGTACTGAGGTTATTTATGACTAACTCTACTCCTATGCTTTATCAGGCAGATCCGGTGACTGGAGAGTATATCGGTTCTGTGTTTGCTGATTCGGATCCGCTTGTTGAGGGCGAGTGGCTAATTCCAGCAATGGCTTTTACCACCGCTCCTCCAGTTGTCGAACCTGGTTATGCTGCTGTACATGTAAAAGACTCTGAACATATCTGGAGTTTTACGCCTGATTTGCGCGGCACTGTTTATCGAATCGATAACGGCGAGGAAATCAACTGGCATAAATTGGGTGAACTGCCGGGCGACTTTACGCCTCTCCAACGTCCTGATATCAATCACACTTGGGATGGCTCTTCTTGGGCGCTCGATGAACATGCAAAAAACAGTCATGAGTGCGAGGTGGAACGACGCTGGCGGAATTTGGAAATTGAGAATACCAAGTGGTTACGTGAGCGTCACCGCGACGAGTCGGACCTGAAACTGGATACGACGCTGACAGACATACAGTTTGGACAACTGTTGGCTCATCTTCAGCTCTTGCGTGATTGGCCGCAGCACCCTAAGTTTCCAGTGTTTGAGTTTCGTCCTAAAGCGCCGGATTGGATAATTGGGCAGAAGTAGGATCGGAGGTTTTTCCATGCCACTCGCTCAAAGTGACCTTGCGCAGATTATGCCCAACGCCCGCTCCCAAGCGGGCGTTTTCATATCCGCTCTAAACGCCGCTATGTCCCACCACCAATTAACCACACCCAAACGCATCGCCGCCTTCCTCGCCCAAATCGGCCACGAATCCGGCGAACTGCGCTACGTACGTGAACTGGGCAGCGATCAATACCTGAGCAAATACGACACCGGCACCCTGGCCGCCCGCCTGGGCAACTCTCCCGAAGCCGACGGCGACGGCCAGAAGTATCGTGGCCGCGGCCTGATCCAGATCACCGGACGACGCAACTACCTGGCGTGCAGTCAAGCGTTGTTCGGTGATGAGCGTCTGTTGCAGCAACCGGATTTGCTGGAGCAGCCGCAGTGGGCGTGCGAATCCGCCGCGTGGTTCTGGCAGAGCAATGGCTTGAATGAACTGGCTGACAAGGACCAGTTCACCACCATCACCCGGCGCATTAACGGTGGCCTCAACGGTCTGGAAAATCGCATGCAACTGTGGGCCCGGGCGAAGGAGGTGCTATGGGCTTCCTGACGTCGTACCGCCTGCTTGGCTTTTTGCTGTTGTTGGCGGTTTCGGCGGCAATTGCATGGCAGGTACAGGCTTGGCGGTACGGCACGCAACTGGAGTGACTGGAGGCTCTGCACGCCGAAGCGCAAAGCCAGCAGCAACAGGCCGAACAGGACAAACGGCTGGCACTGGAGCAACAACTCAGTGCCAGCGACCAACAACACGCCCGGGAGCTTTCCGATGCACAGCGTGATCAGGCTCACCTGCGGGATCGCCTGGCCACTGCTGATGTGCGGTTGTCAGTCCTTCTCGACACCAGCGACCCCGCCAACGGCTGCGCAATGCCAGCCACCGCCGCCCCCGGCGGCGTGGTTCATGCAGCCCCGCGAGCCCGACTTGACCCGGCGCATGCTCAACGAATTATCGCCATCACCGACGACGGCGATAACGCACTGATCGCCTTGCGCGCCTGCCAGGCCTATGTCCGGGCCGTCGCGCGTTAGTCTCTTGTAACTTGCATGGCCCATCGTCTCCTGTAGGGTAGGCAAACGCCCGCGCACTCCAGGAGACGACCGTGAAGGAAATTACTCAACTCGCCGCTGAACTTGGCCGACGCTTGCAGGTTCTGAATGCCCACGTCACTACGGCCGAGTCGTGCACCGGCGGCGGTATCGCCGAGGCGATCACGCGGATTCCCGGGAGTTCGGCCTGGTTCGAGGCCGGGTACGTCACGTATTCCAATCGCCAGAAGACCCGGCAGTTGAATGTGCCGGAAGCCCTGTTCCCGAAAGTCGGGGCCGTCAGCCGCGAAGTGGTGGAAGCCATGGTCCGCGGCGCCCAGGAGAAAAGCCTCGCGCGTTTTGCCGTGGCGGTCAGCGGCGTGGCCGGCCCCGATGGCGGTTCGCCGGACAAGCCGGTGGGCACCGTATGGCTGGCCTTTGGGGTTGGCGATGAGGTCAGCGCCGAGCTCGAACACTTCCCCGGCAACCGCGATGAAGTCCGCCGACAAACGGTAAAGGCCGCGCTAGAGGGCTTGTTGCGACGAGCTGCAGCAGAAATAGAAAATCAGGGGTAGGCGATCACGGATCTTTGTGGAACAATACTGTCTACTTATACAGGTGTTGGCCGCCAGGCCTTATTGATTACGTGAGGACTTTAATGGACGACAACAAGAAGAAAGCCTTGGCTGCGGCCCTGGGTCAGATCGAACGTCAATTCGGCAAGGGTGCCGTAATGCGTATGGGCGATCACGACCGTCAGGCGATCCCGGCTATTTCCACTGGCTCTCTGGGTCTGGACATCGCGCTCGGCATTGGCGGCCTGCCAAAAGGCCGTATCGTTGAAATCTACGGTCCTGAATCTTCCGGTAAAACCACCCTGACCCTGTCGGTGATTGCCCAGGCACAAAAAATGGGCGCCACCTGTGCGTTCGTCGATGCCGAGCACGCCCTGGATCCTGAATACGCCGGCAAGCTGGGCGTCAACGTTGACGACCTGCTGGTTTCGCAACCGGACACCGGTGAGCAAGCGCTGGAAATCACCGACATGCTGGTGCGCTCCAATGCCATCGACGTGATCGTGGTCGACTCCGTGGCAGCCCTGGTACCCAAGGCTGAAATCGAAGGCGAAATGGGCGACATGCACGTGGGCCTGCAAGCCCGCCTGATGTCCCAGGCCCTGCGTAAAATCACCGGTAACATCAAGAACGCCAACTGCCTGGTGATCTTCATCAACCAGATCCGGATGAAGATCGGCGTGATGTTCGGCAGCCCGGAAACCACCACTGGTGGTAACGCGCTGAAGTTCTACGCTTCGGTCCGTCTGGACATCCGCCGTACTGGCGCGGTGAAGGAAGGCGACGAGGTTGTGGGTAGCGAAACCCGCGTTAAAGTCGTGAAGAACAAGGTGGCTCCACCGTTCCGTCAGGCTGAGTTCCAGATTCTCTACGGCAAGGGTATCTACCTGAACGGCGAGATGATCGACCTGGGCGTGTTGCACGGTTTCGTCGAGAAATCCGGTGCCTGGTATGCCTACAACGGCAGCAAGATCGGCCAGGGCAAGGCCAACTCGGCCAAGTTCCTTGCGGATAACCCGGATGTTGCCGCTACGCTCGAGAAGCAGATCCGCGACAAGCTGCTGACCCCGGCACCTGACGTCAAGGCTGCCGCAAACCGCGAGCCGGTTGAAGAAGTGGAAGAAGTCGACACTGACATCTGAAGCAAACGATGAGTGTTGTCCTCGATACACCCGTCGCCGTAAGGCGCACTGCAATGGATCTGCTCGCACGGCGCGAGCACGGTCGAGTCGAGCTGACGCGTAAGCTGCGTCAGCGCGGCGCAGATCCCGAGATGATCGACGCAGCCCTTGACCGTTTGACGGAAGAAGGACTGCTGTCGGAATCCCGTTACCTCGAAAGTTTTGTCTCCTACCGAGCCCGATCCGGCTATGGCCCGGCACGCATTCGTGAAGAGTTGAGCCAGCGTGGCCTGCAACGTGCTGATATTGAACTCGCCTTGCGTGAGTGCGGCATCAGTTGGCAGGCGCAATTGGAAGATACCTGGCGGCGCAAGTTTGCCGGTCATCTGCCGATTGATGCGCGGGAGCGGGCGAAGCAAGGTCGCTTCCTGAGTTATCGCGGTTTTTCGATGGAGATGATCAGCCGCTTGTTGAGCGGTAAGGATCTGGATGACTAAGCCGGCGGGGTGCTTGGTTCAGGTCATATAGAGATCATATGTGGGAGCTGTCGAGCCTTGGCGAGGCTGCGATGGGATCGCCTCGGTGTACTTGAGAGACCGCAACGCCTGCATCGCAGCCTCGCCAAGGCTCGACAGCTCCCACACTAAATGTGTGTGGCTTGTTCAGGCACAGTTAAAACAAAAAGGCCCGCTATGAAAATAGCGGGCCTTTTTGCGTTTCAGGGGCAGATCACGCCGTCTCCGTCACCCGCTGCTGCGTTTTTCCCTGGGCCTGGGCCCAGTTCTCCGGCAAGTTGATGTAATCCACCAACTCGCGCAACCGTCCCTGATCGCGCCCGTTGAAGTTGAACACCAGCCGCGTCAGATGGCTGAAGCTTGGTTCATCATGCTCTTCACCGGTGTAGGCGATTTGTTGGAAGTCGCCACTCAGTCGCAGGCTGGCAAACGCTTCTTGCAGGTGAGCCAGTGCACGGTCACTCAACGGATGATGCATGCGAATCACAAACTGGCGCTTGAGCCAGCGAGTGGAGTGGAAGTTGGCATAGAACTGATTGATCTCTTCCACCGCCTCTTCAGCGCTGTACACCAGGCGTACCAGCTTGAGGTCGGTGGGCAGGATGTAGCGATTGGCCTCCAGCTGGCTGCGGATAAAGTCCAGGGCGCCTTGCCAGAAGCTGCCGCCGGGTGCATCCAGCAGCACCACCGGAACCAGCGGACTTTTGCCGGTCTGGATCAGGGTCAACACTTCCAGCGCTTCATCCAGGGTGCCAAAACCGCCCGGACACAAGATCAAGGCGTCGGCTTCCTTGACGAAGAACAGCTTGCGGGTAAAGAAGAAGTGGAAGGACAGCAGGTTCTCGGTGCCATCGATGGTCGGGTTGGCATGCTGTTCAAAGGGCAGGGTGATGTTGAACCCCAGGCTGTGTTGCAGGCCGGCACCTTCGTGGGCCGCCGCCATGATGCCGCCGCCACCGCCGGTGATCACCATCAGGTCCGAGCGGGCCAGCACCGCGCCCACTTCCCTAGCCAATGCGTACAGCGGGCTTTCCACCGGCGTGCGCGCCGAGCCGAACACCGTGACTTTGCGTCGCCCCTTGAACTGTTCGAGCACGCGGAAGGCGTGGTCCAGTTCGCGGATTGCTTGCAGGGTGATCTTGGCGTTCCAGCGGCTGCGGTCGTCCTGGGCCATGCGCAATACGGTGAAGATCATGTCGCGATAAAGGGGAATATTCGGGCTGTTGGGCGCAATCAGGTGGAGTTGCGCGTCGACCTGCTGCGTGAGGTCGGTGCCGTTTTCTTGAAATTGGCGGATCAGGAGTTCATTCGGTTCGTAAGGCATTCAACTTCTCCTTCTTCACAGAACCCTGGGTGCCGGCGAGAAATTCGTCGGGACCACGACACTGCATGTGTCGTTGCCTCTGATTAACGAGGTGGGCGAAACCGGTTCTGTATGTTCCTTATGTTTAAAAACCTTTGCACTGCACGCACAGGAGGGCAACCCTCTTTTGCCCTGAAAATGTTACAAAACGGTGTGAAAACCCGCTGTTTCAGGCTTTCGGGATGAATTGATCATGAGCCTATAAAGTCTTGGCTGGCAACCGCTTATTGATCACTTGTGAGGGAGTTTAGACGCTGCCGCGAGCGGGCAAGGGCGGATTGTTCAGAGGGGCATTTTGCGCGCCGCTGGTCAGCGGCGCGCGAAAGGAGGCATCGCTTACTTTTTCTTCTTCGCCGCAGCCGGAGCCGGGCAATCCGCTTCCTGGAATTTCACTGAGGCCACCGGGCGGTTGGTTTTGTTCTCGGTAATCTCGTAACGCATGATCGCGCCCTTGGCCATCAGCTCGCGATAGCCCTTGTTCAGGCACACGCTTTGCCCCAGCTGGAAATACACAGCCTTGGGATTGGCGCGCATTTGCTCGGCGCGATCAGGCTGTACGCTGAGATGATCGATCAGTTGCAAACCTTCGACGGTGTAGGCCACTTCCAGGGTCTTGTCGTCGATTTCCCGGGGCAGGTCCTTGTTGCTTTCCTCTGCGACGCTTTGCAGCTTCCTGTTCAGTTGAGCCTCCAGCAGCGAGGCCGCTTGGGCGCCCAGAGGCAAGACCAGCGCCAGGGCGACGGACGGAACTACAACACGCGACATAAGACGCAGCATGAAACTCTCCTGATTCGGTTACTGGTGCATAGACCAGCCACTGCGCTGAGCGTTCAGTGGCGCGGGATTATAGGTGAGCGCTTGCCACTACGGCCAGCGTATTACCGGGAAGTGCAGGTGGGCGCAGGCGCCTCTGGTAAACTGCGGCAACTTTTGCCTTGCCGAGTTCTATTCGTGTCGATTTCCACTTTCCTGCGGCGCACCCGATGAGCCATGCCGTCTCCCGTTTGCGCACCCAGCGCCTGGCCCGCGCCGTAAAGCCTTTTGTGGCACGGGGTTCACGCGCCGAGCGCTGCCCAGGTTGTCGGGTAATTCCTGAGTATTGCCTGTGCGCCTGGCGGCCCAAGGTCCAGGCCAAATCCGCCATGTGCCTGCTGATGCATGACGTAGAACCGATGAAGCCCAGCAACACCGGCTGGCTGATTGCCGATGTGATCAACGACACCACCGCGTTCCCCTGGTCACGAACTGAGGTTGAACCGGAGTTGCTGACCTTGCTGGCCGACCCGCAATGGCAGCCTTACATCGTGTTTCCCGGCGAATTCGTCGCGCCGGAGCGGGTGGTCAATCAGGTCCGGCTGGAGGAGGGCAAGCGCCCGCTGTTCATTCTGCTGGACGGTACCTGGAGTGAAGCACGCAAGATGTTCCGCAAGAGCCCCTACCTGGAGCACTTGCCGGTGCTGAGCCTGGCCCCGGAGCAGCTGTCGCGCTACAAGCTGCGCCGCTCCAAGCGTGATGATCATTTCTGCACCGCCGAAGTCGCGGCCCTGTGCCTGGAGCTCGCTGACGATCAGGCGGCCAGCGAAGTGCTGGACGCCTATCTGGACGTGTTCAGCACCCATTACCTGGCCGCTAAATTTCAGTTGGCGCTGGACCCGGCCGACATCGTCCATACTCGCCTTGCACCTTATCTATAGGGGTCATGGCCAGCCGACCTTTGCATGATGGCCGCACAAACCTGCAGCCCGCTAAAATGGCCGCGGGCGTAGCGCTTGACCACCCAGGCTGCGCTGGGCATGCTTGGCGCCGATTGGGGCGCTGTCACAGATTGGATACGTCGTGTTTTGACGTTGAGCGCGCCCTTTGGTGACTGCTTGCCTGGCAGCCACCTTGCGCGTTGGCGAGCACTGAACCCATCAGTGCCCCCTAAAAAACAGGATCATTTAATAAATGGCCACATACGAAATCCTGATTGCCGATGACCACCCGCTGTTTCGCAGCGCGCTGCACCAGGCGGTCACGCTGGGCCTGGGGCCGGATGTACGCCTCGTCGAAGTCGCCAGCATTGCCGAGCTGGAAACCCGCCTCACCGAAAAATCCGACTGGGATCTGGTCCTGCTGGACCTGAACATGCCCGGTGCCTACGGTTTTTCCGGGCTGGTGCTGCTGCGCGGGCAATACCCGCAGATTCCGGTGGTGATGGTCTCGGCCCAGGAAGAAGCGTCGGTGGTGGTGCGCTCCAAGGAGTTCGGTGCCAGCGGTTTCATTCCCAAGTCCAGCTCCATGGAAGATATCCAGAAAGCCGTGCGTACGGTGCTGGACGGCGACGTCTCCTGGCCGCCGCAAGCCTTTGAAGAGATCAATGTCTCCGACGAAGCCAAGGCCGCCCGTGATGGCCTGGCCAGCCTGACGCCCCAGCAGTTCCGGGTGTTGACCATGGTCTGCGAAGGCCTGCTCAACAAGCAGATTGCCTATGAGCTGAGCGTGTCGGAAGCGACCATCAAGGCCCATGTCACGGCGATCTTCCGCAAGCTGGGTGTACGAACGCGAACCCAGGCAGCGCTGCTCTTGCAACAACTTGAGTCAATTTCGCAGCATTAAGACGCTGTTCATTCACGTTTTTTTGACTTTGCTTGCTCTAGTTTCCCCACATCTTTTTGCTCAGTTGCCTACTCTATGTCGCCTTTCAAAGGTCAAACCGGTATCAAACGTATCTTCAACGCGGGGGGATATTCCCTGGATGGCCTGCGTGCGGCTTTCACCGGCGAGGCGGCGTTTCGTCAGTTGGTGCTGCTCAACGTCATCCTGATCCCGCTGAGTTTCTTCCTCAACGTCAGCCGGGTGGAACGCGCGTTGCTGATTGCCGTGTGCCTGCTGGCGTTGATCGTCGAGTTGCTCAACTCGGCCGTCGAAGCGGCGATCGACCGGATTTCCCTGGACCTGCACCCCTTGTCGAAAAACGCCAAGGACATGGGCAGCGCGGCCCAGTTTGTCGCGCTGACCATCATTACCCTGGTGTGGGCCGTCATCCTGATCTAGGCGATGGTCGGCAGCACGATCTCGTCGCTGCGTTGCACACCGGCGGTAAAGGAACGGCACAGTTCCAGGAACTCGCGCATGGCCGAGGTCTGGTACTTCTGCTTGTGCCAGATGAAGTAGAACTGCCGGGCCAGGTCCAGGTCCGGGGTTTCCACCGGCACCAGGCTGCCGCGCCGGAAGGCGTCGCGCAGCGCCAGTCGGGAAATGCAGCCAATCCCCAATCCGGATTCCACAGCCCGCTTGATCGCCTCGGTGTGTTCCAGCTCCAGGCGGATATTCAGCGCGCTGCGGTGATGCCGCATGGCCTGGTCAAAGGTCAGGCGCGTACCGGAGCCTTGTTCCCGCAGGATCCACGCCTCATGCGTCAGCTCTTCCATGGTGGCCTGGCCGCGCTTGGCCAAGTGATGCTGGGGCGCGCAGAACACCACCAGTTCATCCTCCACCCAGGTTTGTACCTCGATGTCCGGGTGGCTGCAGTCGCCTTCGATTAGACCCAGATCAATTTCGTAGTGCGCCACCTGATGCACGATATGCGCAGTGTTCTGCACATGCAGCTTCACCTGGCTCTCGGGATGCTGCTGCATGAAGCTGCCGATCAGCAGCGTGGCCAGGTAGTTGCCGATGGTCAGCGTGGCGCCCACCGCCAGGGAGCCGAAGCCCGACTTGCCGTTGAGCAGGTCCTCGATCTCCTTGGCCTGGTCCAGCAGCGCCACGGCCTGGGGCAATAGCTGATGACCGAGGGCGTTGAGGCTCAGGCGTTTACCGGCGCGGTCGAATAATTGGCAGCTGGATTGACGCTCCAGCTCTGTGATCGAGGTGCTGGCGGCGGATTGAGATAAGGCCAGAAGGCCAGCAGCGCGCGAGACGCTTTCCTGCTGGGCGACGGCGACGAAGACTTGCAGTTGACGTAGAGTAAATCGCATATCGATATAACCGATAACCCTTATCTTAATAATCCAGTTAACAGATATTGTCGCCGCCATTAGAATGCTGTGCAATTGCGCATCCAACAGTTGGCGCAGACCCATTTCCAGGAGTCCCCCGTACATGAGCAACATGAACCACGAGCGTGTCCTCAGTGTTCATCACTGGAACGACACTCTGTTCAGCTTCAAGTGCACCCGCGATCCGGGCCTGCGCTTCGAGAACGGTCAGTTCGTGATGATCGGCCTGCAACAGCCCAACGGCCGCCCGCTCATGCGCGCTTACTCCATTGCCAGCCCGAACTGGGAAGAGCATCTGGAGTTCTTCAGCATCAAGGTGCCGGATGGCCCGCTGACTTCCCAGTTGCAGCACTTGAAGGAAGGCGACGAGATCATCATCAGCAAAAAGCCGACGGGCACCCTGGTGCTTGACGATTTGAAGCCTGGCAAGCATTTGTACCTGCTCAGCACCGGCACCGGCCTCGCGCCCTTCATGAGCGTGATCCAGGACCCTGAAACCTACGAGCGTTTCGAAAAAGTGATCCTGTGCCACGGCGTGCGTTACGTCAACGAAGTCGCTTACCGCGAATTCATCACCGAGCACCTGCCGCAGAACGAGTTCTTCGGCGAGGCCCTGCGTGACAAGTTGATCTACTACCCGACCGTCACCCGCGAGCCGTTCGAAAACGAAGGCCGCCTGACCGATCTGATGCGCAGCGGCAAGCTGTTCAGCGACATCGGCCTGCCGCCGATCAATCCTGAAGACGACCGCGCCATGCTGTGCGGCAGCCCGAGCATGCTGGACGAGACCAGCGAAGTGCTGAACAGCTTCGGCCTGAAGGTTTCCCCGCGGATGCGTGAGCCGGGTGACTACTTGATCGAGCGTGCGTTCGTCGAGAAATAAGCGAACCGATTTGCTTTTGTGGTGTGAATAAAAAGCCCGCGTTGCCTTCACAGGCAATGCGGGCTTTTTCATTTCCGGGGTTTACTTGGCGGCAATCACTTCCAGCACACAAATCATCCCCGCCTCGGGATAGTGCCACCGCACATCCACATCCCAGAACTGCGCCCCGTATTCCCGCTCCGGCCCCGGCGTCTGGTATGCCGGCCGTGGATCCTGCGCCAGGCACTGCTCGATCAATGCCACCAATGGCTCGCCAAGGCGCTGAGCGTGTCCTTGCGCTTGTTGCAGCGCAGTCTTCAGCCACTGCACGGGAATCAGCTGCGGCGCGGCGCTGGCGATGCTGTTGCTCGCGGTGTCAACGATGTCTGCGTACGGCACATAGGGCTTGATGTCGAGAATCGGTGTGCCATCCAGCAGGTCGATGCCGGATATCCACAAGCGGCCGTCCTCCACCTTATCCAGCTTGACCACCGACTGCCCGATACCGTTGGGCCGGTGGGTCGCACGGGTGGCAAACACGCCCATGGACTTATTGCCACCCAGGCGAGGCGGGCGCACTTTCAGCCTTGGCTTGTCTTCCAGCGCCTGGTGAAACAGGAACAGCAACCACACATGGCTGACCTGTTCCAAACCCTGCACCGCCTCACCTTGGTCGAACGGCGCCACCAGCTCCAGCACGCCCCGGGCGGCAGGCGCCAGTTGGGGCTGGCGCGGGATGGCGAATTTCTCCTTGAAACAGGAGCGGACAAAGCCGATGGGTGAGACGCTGTAGTTCACGGGCTTAGGCGCGAACGCGCAGGGTCAGGCCCTTGAGGAAGTTGCGCAGCAGCTGGTCACCGCAGGTGCGGTAGTTGGTGTGGCCGAACTTGCGGAACAGCGCGCTCAGCTCAGGCTTGGACACCGGGAACTCGGAGGCCTTGAGGATCGCGTGCATGTCGTCTTCCTTCAGTTCGAAGGCCACCCGCAGTTTCTTCAGGACGATGTTGTTGGTCACCGGCAGTTCGATCGGCTGCGGCGGACGGCTTTCGTCCTTGCCGCGCTTGAAGATCACCAGGCCGTCGAGGAAATGCGCCATGACTTCGTCCGGGCAGAACACGAAGCCTTCTTCCTCGTCTTTCTTGAGGTAGGTCAGCAGGTCGTCCTTGGTGACTTCCATGCCGCCGAGCTTGGTGATCTCGACCATCTTGTTGTCGCTGATGTCGAGCATGTAGCGCACGCTGCGCAGTACGTCGTTGTGAATCATGTGGGCAATCCTGGTCATTCAACTGTGGACACCGCCCAGGCAGGCGGTATCGAGAGATTCGGCGGCGAAAAAAGTCTTAGAACTTTTCTTTGCCGGACAGATAGCGCCATTGGCCCACCGGCACTTTGCCGATGGACACTCCGCCGATGCGGATGCGTCGAATGGCGACGACTTTCAGGCCGACGGCTTCGCAGAACAAGGCAATCACACCCGGTTGCGGGTTTTTCAGCGCAAAGCGCAGGCGGTTCTCGTTCTGCCAACTGGCTTTCACCGCCGGCAATTCCTTGCCTTTGTAGGTCAGGCCGTGGTTGAGGCGGTTCAGGCCGTGGGCGACCATGTCGCCGGACACCTCCACCACGTATTCCTGTTCGATCTTGTTCGCGTCAGCGGTCAGCTTGCGCAAGATCTTCCAGTCCTGGGTGAACACCAGCAGGCCGCTGGCCTTGGCTTGCAGGTCGCTGCTGGCGGTCAGGCGCAGGAAGTGGCCTTTGAGCGGGCGCTTGCTGAAGCGGTGTTCTTCCGACAGGGTCTCGGCGTTGATCGACGCCATGGCCGTCTCGGCGTCCACGCCGGCGGGGGCGTGGAACAGGATGGTCACTGGCTCCGGCGCGGTGGCCTTGGCTTCAGGGTCGAGCTCGACCTTTTGGGTAGTGACCTTGAACTGCGGCTCGTCGATCACTTCGCCGTCCACCGTGACCCAGCCGCCTTCGATGAACAGCTCAGCCTCCCGACGGGAGCAACCGACCAGTTCGATGAGGCGTTTGGAGAGGCGTAGGGGTTCAGTCATGACAAGGGCCGAAACAAAAGGGGGCGGCTATTGTACCTGTGTGGCGCCGGTTAATCCCGGCTCCATTTTGGCGCTGTGGCTTTTTGTGGGAGCTGGCTTGCCTGCGATGGCATCGCCTCGGTGTATCTGGCATACCGGGGGAGCCGCATCGCAGGCAAGCCAGCTCCCACATTTGATCCTTGTTGTGTCAGCCGCTGCGAGCTTGTTGTACCTGTTTAAGGCGCATGTGCAGCAACGGATAAGGCTGGCCCATGCCGTCGTGCTCCGTGCGTCCGATCACCTCGAAGCCCTGCTTGAAGTAGAAGCCCAAGGCCTGCGGGTTCTGCTCATTGACGTCCAACTGGTCGGCGTTCATGCACTCGATGGCATAGCGCAGCAACTGCCGGCCCAGGCCCTGGCCACGGTGTGCGGGGTCGATGAACAGCATCTCGACCTTGCCCGCCGCCACTCCGGCAAACCCGGTGATGCGCTGGCGTGAGTCCTTGGTGCAGATCAGCATCACCGCGTCGAGGTAGCGGGTCAGCACCAGGGTTTTCAGCAACTCGATGTAACTGTCCGGCAGGAAGTCATGGGTGGCCCGCACCGATGCCTCCCAGATCCGGGTCAGTTCCTGATAGTCGCTGGATTTGGGTGTGTGGATAACCGAATGCTGACGCATGCCCGCTGCCCCTTGCCGATAATTGGCGCCGATGGGCAAAACGATAGACCTAAAAAAGCCCCGCATCTTGTCCAGAGGCAGGGCTTTTTCAATTCTTTACATCTTATGCACGCTTTTCAGCCCACAGGTCGTACTCGTCGGCGTCGGTCACGGTGCACCAGACCTTGTCGCCCGGCTTCAAGCCGCTGGCATCGTCGATGAACACGTTACCGTCGATTTCCGGCGCATCGAAGAAGCAACGGCCAACAGCGCCTTGCTCGTCGACTTCGTCGATCAGTACTTCGATCTCGCGGCCGACGCGCAGTTGCAGGCGCGCCGAGCTGATGGCCTGTTGGTGGGCCATGAAGCGCTCCCAACGGTCCTGCTTGACGTCGTCCGCAACGATGGCCGCGTCCAGCAGGTTGGCCGGAGCACCTTCCACCGGCGAGTACTGGAAGCAGCCGACGCGGTCCAGTTGGGCCTCGGTCAGCCAGTCCAGCAGGTACTGGAAATCTTCTTCGGTTTCGCCGGGGAAGCCGACGATGAAGGTGGAACGGATGATCAGGTCCGGGCAGATCTCGCGCCAGTTCTTGATGCGCGCCAGGGTTTTGTCTTCGAAAGCCGGGCGTTTCATGGCCTTGAGGATTTTCGGGCTGGCGTGCTGGAACGGGATGTCCAGGTACGGCAGGATCTTGCCGGCGGCCATCAGCGGGATCAACTCGTCAACGTGCGGGTACGGGTAGACGTAGTGCAGGCGCACCCAGACGCCGAGGCTGCTCAGGGCTTCGCAGAGTTCGGTCATGCGGGTTTTCACCGGCGCGCCGTTCCAGAAACCGGTGCGGTATTTCACGTCGACGCCGTAGGCGCTGGTGTCCTGGGAGATCACCAGCAGCTCTTTCACGCCGGATTTGACCAGGCGCTGGGCCTCGTCAAGGACGTCGCCCACCGGGCGGCTCACCAGCTTGCCGCGCATCGAGGGGATGATGCAGAAGCTGCAGCTGTGGTTGCAGCCTTCTGAAATCTTCAGGTAGGCGTAGTGGCGCGGCGTCAGCTTGATGCCTTGTGGCGGCACCAGGTCGATCAGCGGGTTGTGGTCCTGGCGCGGCGGCACCACATCGTGCACGGCATTGACCACTTGCTCGTACTGCTGCGGGCCGGTCACGGCCAGCACGCTCGGGTGCACGTTGCGGATAGCGCCTTCTTCCACGCCCATGCAGCCGGTGACGATCACCTTGCCGTTTTCCTTGATGGCTTCGCCGATCACTTCCAGGGACTCGGCCTTGGCCGAGTCGATGAAGCCGCAGGTGTTGACCACCACCACGTCCGCGTCCTGGTAGGTGGACACGACGTCATAACCTTCCATGCGCAGTTGCGTAAGGATGCGTTCGGAGTCGACCAGAGCCTTTGGGCAACCCAGGGATACAAAGCCGACCTTGGGGTTGGCTTTTGCGATGGTGGTGGACATGTCTAACCTCGGTATTGAATGACGCCGCCAGTCGTGCACGAAAGGCTGCGGATGGGCACTTGGTGTGCCTCTGATCAAAAAGTGCGCAATTCTAGCGACGGGAATCGCTCTTGACCAGCTTTATGCAGGGAAATACGACGAGTGCTGCGCTATGCTTCGCGCCGTTGCACCTGAGTGAATTTCCTCGGTCAATAAATCGTCTGTAACGAGAAGTAAAACAGCGCATGCTGTGCACAGCATAGGCGCCCGCAGCAGGCGCGCTGTTTATAAAAGACCGCAGGTCAAAGGGCAGGAGTGGTTGATGGGTCAGGCAAGTAGTCAGGCGGCAGGTGCCGAGCAGTCCAACGCAAAGCCGATCGGCATGCTGGTGGCGGCAGTGGGGGTGGTTTACGGCGATATCGGCACCAGCCCGCTCTACACCCTTAAAGAGGTGTTTACCGGCGGCTATGGGGTTCAGGTCAACCATGACGGCGTGCTGGGGATCCTGGCGCTGATCTTCTGGTCGCTGATCTGGGTGGTATCGATCAAATACATGCTGTTCGTGCTGCGCGCCGATAACCAGGGCGAAGGCGGCATCATGGCCTTGACCGCGTTGGCGCGACGGGCGGCGGGTGAGCGCAAGCGATTGCGCAGTTTCCTGGTGGTCTGTGGCCTGTGCGGCGCAGCGCTGTTCTACGGCGACAGCATGATCACCCCGGCGATTTCCGTGTTATCGGCGGTGGAAGGCCTGGAACTGGCGTTCGATGGCCTGGAAAAGTGGGTCGTGCCGATTGCTCTGGTCGTGCTGGTGGCCCTGTTCCTGATCCAGAAACACGGCACCGATCGCATCGGCAAGTTATTCGGGCCGGTGATGGTGACCTGGTTCCTGGTGCTGGGCGGCCTCGGCGCCTACGGCATCACCCAGCATCCGGAAGTACTCAACGCCATGAACCCGATGTGGGGCGTGCGTTTCTTCGAGGCTCACCCGGGCATTGGCGTGGCCATCCTTGGCGCGGTGGTGCTGGCGTTGACCGGTGCCGAGGCGCTGTACGCCGACATGGGCCACTTCGGCCGCAAACCCATCGCCCGCGCCTGGTTCATTCTGGTGTTGCCGGCGCTGGTGCTCAATTATTTCGGCCAGGGTGCCCTGCTGCTTGGCGATCCTGAAGCCGCGCGCAACCCGTTCTACCTGCTGGCGCCGAGTTGGGCGCTGATCCCGCTGGTGGTGTTGTCCACGCTGGCCACGGTGATCGCGTCCCAGGCGGTCATCTCCGGCGCGTTTTCCCTTACCCGCCAGGCTATCCAGCTGGGTTACATCCCGCGCATGCATATCCAGCACACCTCCAGTGCCGAACAGGGCCAGATCTACATCGGCGCGGTGAACTGGTCGCTGATGGTCGGCGTGATCCTGCTGGTGCTGGGTTTCGAGTCCTCCAACGCACTGGCATCGGCCTATGGCGTAGCGGTGACCGGCACCATGTTGATGACCACTATCCTGGTCTCGGCAGTGATGCTGCTGCTGTGGAAATGGCCACCGATCTTTGCAGTACCGGTCCTGGTCTGCTGCCTGTTGGTGGACGGGCTGTACTTCGCGGCCAACGTGCCGAAGATCGTCCAGGGCGGCGCCTTCCCGGTACTTGCGGGCATTGTGCTGTTTGTCCTGATGACGACATGGAAGCGTGGCAAGCAACTGTTGGTGGACCGCCTCGACGAGGGCGGCCTGCCGTTGCCGATCTTTATCAGCAGTATCCGCGTGCAGCCGCCCCATCGCGTGCAGGGCACCGCAGTGTTCCTCACCGCGCGGCCCGACGCCGTGCCCCATGCACTGCTGCACAACCTGCTGCATAACCAGGTACTGCACGAGCAAGTGGTGCTGTTGACCGTGGTCTACGAGGACATTCCGCGGGTGCCTGTCGCCCGCCGCTTCGAGGTGGATGCCTACGGCGAAGGCTTCTTCCGGGTGATCCTGCATTTCGGCTTTACCGACGAGCCGGACGTGCCCGAGGCGCTGAAGCTGTGCCATCTGGATGACCTGGACTTCAGCCCGATGCGCACCACCTACTTCCTCAGCCGCGAAACCGTGATCGCTTCCCGCATCAAGGGCATGGCGCGCTGGCGCGAAGGCTTGTTCGCCTTCATGCTCAAGAATGCCAACGGCAACCTGCGCTTCTTCAAGCTGCCGGTTAACCGGGTAATCGAGCTGGGTACCCAGGTAGAAATGTAAGCCCTGGCAGCGTCCCCCCGTAGCCGCTGTCGAGCCTTGGCGAGGCTGCGAGGGGCGCGACCCGGTCCAGAGGTCTGACCGTGAAGCGGTGGTGCTGCCGACGCAGCCTCGCCGGGGCTCGACAGCTGCTACGGGCAATCAACAAAAAGCCCCCGGTGCCTTGCGGCAGCGGGGGCTTTTTTGTGGGCGCTTATTCGGCCTTGGGGGTGCCTTGACGCTTATTGATGATGTCCACCAGGCGCTGGGCCAGCGCCGGGTAATTCTCGTCGAAGTGATGGCCGCCAGGCAGCTTCACCGCTTCGCCGACAGCGGTCTTGTCGGTGCAGCCGCTTTCATCGACTTCTTCGGCACCGTAGATGCACACCACTTTGGCCGGTGGCAGCTTGGCCATTTCCGGGCCGGTGGCGGCTTCTTTGCCGGCGTTGCCCAGCCAGCCTTCCACTTCGATCTCGAAGCTGCCGGTGCGGGCAAAGGCCAGCAGGATGATTGCGTCTACACGCTGCTGCTCGTTTTCCGGCAGACGGTTGTAGATGGCCGGCAACACGTCGGCGCCGAACGAGTAACCGGTCAGCACGAAGCGCTTGGTGCCCCACTTCTGCCGGTAGTGTTGCATCAGCTCGGTGAGGTCCTTGGCGCTTTGTTCCGGGGTCTTGTGCTGCCAGTAGTAGCGCAGGGTGTCGATGCCGACCACCGGGTAGCCGATCTTGGCCATTTCCCCGGCCACGTCGCGGTCCAGGTCACGCCAGCCGCCGTCACCGGAGAGGAACAGGGTGACCGTGTCCTTGGCCTGGCCCGCAGGTACTTCGACCACCGGGATCGCCAGGCCGCCGTTGTCCGAACCTACCAGCTGTTTGCGCAGTTCGTTGTTCAGCACTTGCGGGTAGTGAACGTCGTAGTCGCTGATGCTGGTGGTGGCACGCGGTGTATCGCGTACGAAACTGGCGGCATCGTCGTCAGGGTTATCGTTCCAGGCGACCAGCCAGCTGCCGTGGGCCGAGGTTTTCGGCAGCGGGTCATTGCAGCCTGGCTGTGCGATTGCGAAGCCGACGGAGATGGCGTTGGCCTTGTCGTCGTTCTGTGCGGCCAGCCAGCGCCAGGCCAGGGATGCGCCAGGGCCGATGCCGCTGACCAGGGTCGCCGGGCCGGCAAGCTGGCCCAGGGCGGTTTGCAGGGCTTGTTCCTGCAGCTTGCAGTCGTCCTTGGGCAGGATCACCTGGACGATCTGCGCCGCGCCGCCTTGGCTGAGGGCGATCAGTTGGCTGTCGGTCAGGGTTTCGTCGGCCAGTACGGCCACGGCCACGCGGGCCTTCGGGGTAGTGCCGGGGGTTACCCGCGTCATGACCGAGCCATCGGCCTGGGGCAATTGCTCCAGGGTGGGCTGCGGGGCAGGGCGGTTCCAGTACCAATAGCCGCCACCCAGGACCAGGGCGAGCAGCACTACAAAGGCCAATACATACCGCCAGGAGCGTCGAATCATCAGCGTTTCACCAATCCAGTCAAGCCGCCCGCAATCAGGGCGGCGGTATCGGCCAGTGCCACCAGCGGATCAAGTCCTGCGGGCACGGCCATGTAACGGGGTTCCCAGTCAGGCTGGAACTTGTCTTTGAAGCGGCGCAAGCCTTGGAAGTTATACAGTTGCTCGCCACGGCGGAACACCATCGAGCCCAGGCGTTGGGTCAGCGGGGCGCCACGTCGTGGTTGCAGGCCCGACAACGGCACCATGCCGAGGCTGAAGCGGGCGTAGCCATGGTTCTTATAATGTTGAATCAGGCCGACCATCATGAATTCCATGGTCAACTTCGGCGCGTCCGGGTGCGCACGCATCAGGTCGAGACTGGCCAGGTCATGGCTGTAGGTCTCAAGCAGGTTCGCAAACGCTACCGGGCGCCCTTCGAAGCGAATGATCGCAATACGAAAGTGCTTGAGGTAGTCGTCGCTGAATCGTCCGAGGGAAAAGCCCTTTTCCCGCACGTTCTTGCCGGTCAGCCACGCGTCGGAGATGACTTTCAGCTCCTCCATCGGGGCCTGGCCGGCTTCGTGGATCTCCAGGGACAGGCCGTCACGGGTCCCGCGGTTCCAGGTGTAGCGCAGGTCCTTCATCTCTTTGCCCTTGGCTTCCAGGTCAAAGCGTTTCAGGTCGACCCGGGCTTCTTCGCCCAGCTTGATCGCGGTCAGGCCGATGTCCATGTAGTACGGCAGGTTCTCTGCCCGCACCTGGTAGAACACCGGGCGCGCATGGTGAATGTCGCACAGGTCACGGAACTGCCAGATCATCTCGGCCCGTTGCAGGGTCGGGCCGATCGGGTCATACAAGGCCACCAGGCTGCGACCGCGACGAGCGTACATCAGGAACGCTTCGTCGTTGGGGTGAAACAGCAGGGCCTTGTCGCCGGTCAGGGCCAGGCCGCCGTCGGGTTGCGCCGAGTTCATCAGGATCTTGGTAGCGCGTTCCAGTTCGTCGGGTGTTGGCAGGTGGATGATCGGGCGCGCGGTGCGCAGCAGCCAGGTCAGCGAGACCACCACCAATACCACGGCAGCGCCCAGCAGCGAGCGCAGTCCACGTGGGGCGTTGGCGTCGAGGGTGAACTGCCACCACAGCTGATGGCTGTAGGGCACGTCCTGGTAGGCGAACAACAGCAGCCAGATCGACGCACCGAGCACGCACACGCTCGCCACCAGGTACAGCGGCGAGAATGGCAGTTCAGTCAGGCGGCTGGCGCGGTAGAACGAGCGCCGGAAGATCGCCAGCAGCACCGCCGTCATGGTCATCAGGCTGGCTTCTTCCCAGTCGAAACCCTTGAGCAGCGAGAGCAGGGCGCCGGTCAGCAGCAGCACCATGGTCAGCATCCACGCGGCAGACAACCGGCGACGCAGTCCTTGTGCCAGCAACAGGCAGAGCACGCCGATCAGGCTGGCACCAAAGTGCGAAGCGTCAATCAGGCGATGAGGAATCAGGAAGCCGATGTTTTCCAGGCGTGAGTCGATTTCCGGGGTTGCGCCGGAAAACAGCAGGACCACGCCGGACAAAAAAACCAGTACGGCCAGGATCGGTGCGGCCAGGCCCGAGGCCGCCCGCAGGCTTTGCTGCGTCTGGAACAGGCGCTGGGCTTCATTGATCAGCAGGAACACACAGGCGATCAGCAGCGGCAGCACCACATAGATCATCCGGTAAAGCAGCAAGGCGGCCGCCAATGGCGCAGCGCCAAGCTTGTCGGCAAAGGCCGCCAGCAGGATCGCTTCGAACACCCCGACACCGCCCGGCACATGGCTGAGCACACCCGCGGCCAGGGCCAGCAGGTACACCAGCAGGAACGGGCCGAAGGGCGGCGCTTCCGGCAGCAGCAGATAAAGCACGGTGGCGGCAGCGGCGACGTCGAGGGCGGTGATGATCAGTTGCAGGAAGGTCAGGCGACGGCCTGGCAGGCGCAGGGTGCGGCGCCCGGCCTTGACCAGCAGGTTGTCCGGATACGGTTGTTCCGGCAGGCGACGACGGTAGATGCCGATGCACAGTGCTGCGGTCAACAACAGTACAGCGCCTGCGATACCGCCGAGCAGGCTCGCCGGCAAATGCAGTGCGTTGGAGGCGGCGGGCAGGTTGCTCAGGGTGGCCAGGGCTGCCAGTGGTGGCAGGGCGCAACCCAGGGCGAGGCTGGCAAACACGGTCATGCGGGCCACTTCCGAGGCGCCGACGCCATACCGTGCATATAAACGGTAGCGCACCGAGCCGCCCGAGAGCATCGACAGGCCAATGGCGTTGCCGATGGCGAATGCGGTAAAGCCGCCGTAGGCCAGGGTCTTGGCCGGCAGTTTCACCCCGGCATAGCGGGCGCCGGAAAATTCATAGCCCAACAAAATGATAAAGCCTGCGACCGCGGCACCGAATGCGCCCAGCAGTGCAGGTTTCGGCACTTCCAGGATCGAATCGTGGAGCGCGTACAAGTCCAGCTCAAGCAGCAGGTGGCGACAGGCAATAAGGGCGATTGCGAACAGCAACAACGTGACGGCCAGCCCGATGGGTTGGCGGTATTTGCTCAACAGATCCAGCCAGCGCAAACGGGTGGGAGTGATCGGTTGTGTCGCTGTGACAGTGTCTTGTGGTTCAGACGAGTTGGCGCGCATCAATCACCTCGTGGATTGTGCGCGACAGGATGGAGGTATCCAGCCAAGTTACCAATCCCTATGGACAAAATAATTACAAATATTAACGCGTATCGCGAAGTGCAGCGACAGCGCCCATTGGTCGTAGAAGGACAGTGCTTGAAGACTTAGCATAGCTTGCAATGAGATGGACTCTACAAACCGTGTACGGTTTCATGAAAGATGCCATGCCATTGTTTCAAAAGGACTTTTTCGTCAGATACAAAAAAGGCCACTCTTTCGAGCAGCCTTTTTTGATGTTTGGTTGCGGGAGCCGGATTTGAACCGACGACCTTCGGGTTATGAGCCCGACGAGCTACCAGACTGCTCCATCCCGCGTCTGTGTGGCGGCATTCTACAGAGCAACGGCGGGGTGTCAACCGTTAATCGGCCGATGGGTCAAATAAGTGCGAATTAGCCTTGGATTGTCACGCGCGGGTGGTAAGTGCGCGATTGGAAAAGGTTTTTTGTCAGACAATCGAAAAGAGGGCTAAAACAGACAGGCACAAAAAAGGCCACTCTTTCGAGTAGCCTTTTTTGATGTTTGGTTGCGGGAGCCGGATTTGAACCGACGACCTTCGGGTTATGAGCCCGACGAGCTACCAGACTGCTCCATCCCGCGTCTGTGTGTCGGCATTCTACAGAGGAACGCGAGTGTGTCAACCGCTGATTCAAAGAAAAGCGCTTGTGGTTCAATCGGTTAGCTCTCCAAGGTGGCCCCTTGATGGGCCTGCGGGCCAGTCTGGCCGAGGCTTTCAGCTCTATCGGGGGGTGAGTTTCGATTGAGAAAATGAATTCATGTGCGAATTTTCCCACCGCTTAGGCGGAAGATTCAAACTACTGGTGCTATATACAGGTGTGAGTGAGATACTGCCCGCCTGTTCGTTTTCTGCCCAGAACCACTGCCTTATATATGACGCAGCGCAAAATCATCCACGTCGACTGTGATTGCTTCTACGCCGCCATCGAGATGCGCGACGACCCGACCCTGGCGCAAAAACCGCTGGCGGTGGGCGGCTCGGCAGACCGGCGCGGGGTGATCGCCACGTGCAACTATGAGGCGCGGGCCTACGGTGTACGTTCGGCCATGTCGTCCCGGCACGCCTTGAAGCTGTGCCCGGACCTGACCATCGTCAAACCGCGCATGGATGCCTATAAAGAAGCGTCCAAGGAAATCCAGACGATCTTTCGCGACTACACCGACCTGATCGAACCGTTGTCCCTGGACGAGGCCTACCTGGACGTCTCTGACAGCCCACATTTCGGCGGCAGTGCCACGCGCATTGCCCAGGATATTCGCCGGCGGGTCTCCAACCAATTGCACATCACCGTTTCTGCGGGCGTGGCGCCGAACAAGTTCCTCGCCAAGATCGCCAGCGACTGGAAAAAGCCCAACGGATTGTTTGTGATCACCCCCGACCAGGTCGAAGACTTTGTCTCGGCGCTGCCGGTGAAAAAGCTCCACGGCGTGGGCAAGGTCACGGCTGACAAGCTGGCGCGGCTGGGGATTGAGGATTGCCTGCAACTGCGGGACTGGAACAAGCTGGCGCTGGTGCGTGAATTCGGCAGCTTTGGCGAGCGCCTCTGGAGCCTGGCTCGTGGGATCGATGACCGTGTGGTGCAGAACGACAGCCGGCGGCAGTCCATCAGTGTGGAAAATACCTACGATGTCGACCTGCCGGACCTGCCCAGTTGCCTGGAAAAATTGCCCGAACTGATGGACACCCTCGCCGGGCGCATGGCGCGCATCGACAGTAGCTATCGGGCGGGCAAGCCGTTCGTCAAAGTGAAGTTTCACGACTTTACCCAGACGACCCTGGAACAGGCCGGGGCAGGGCGGGACCTGGAGAGCTACCGGCAGTTGCTGACCCAGGCGTTCAATCGCGGCGGCAAGCCGGTGCGATTGCTGGGGATTGGCGTGCGATTGCTGGATTTGAGCAGCGGCAACGAGCAGCTTGAGCTGTGTTGGTAGGTTATCCGCGTAGCAGCTGTCGAGCCCCAGCGAGGCTGCGTCAGCGGTGTATCAGGGACACCGCTGACGCAGCCTCGCTGGGGCTCGACAGCTGCTACGGGAGGTTAGCGTGCCTCAGGGTCTGCCACCAGGCGCCCGGCATCCTTGGTCAAGGCCTGCAGGAATTCCTGCTGCAGCTCCGGATCATTGCGGGTCAGCTCGATCAGGCTTTGTTCAAGCTCACTGGCTTCCTCTTCCAGGCCCAGCTCCGACAGGCGCTTGACCCGGTGCACCCACTCGTTGACCTCGTCGTCTTCCAGGTCGTCGTAGATCAGCGCATGTGCTTCGAGCAATTTGCCCCGCAGGGTGCTGCTGATGGCCAGTGACGAGTCCGAATGCACGTCATCCTGTGCATCCTCAACACTGATCTTCAGGGTGCTGATGCGGTTCAGGTCATGTTCGGCAAGCGGGCTGTCCAACAGGTTCAGGCGCAGTACGCCATTACGGTCGGTGGTCAGGTCAAAGGTTTGCTTGCCGGCGGTCACCTGCACCGGGCGCTCGCTCCAGGGCAGGCTCGAATACTCCACGCGCTTGTCGCGCTGGACTTCATCGATGCCCGCCAGGTTCTGTTGCGCACGGCCGTTGGATTGCACGTTCATGAACGGGTTGATCCCGTCCACGCCGTAGCTGAGCCAGTCGCGGGTCATGCTCGCAGGCAGGTTGCCCAGGGCGAAGATATTCGCCACGTTGGCGCCCACGCCCGCCACGAGCGCAACTGCACCGAAGGGCATTTCGTAGAGTTTGCGCCAAGGCTGGTAGGGCGTGTAGCGGTCGTAGCGACGGGTGACTTCGAACTCGGTGACCTCAAAGGTCTTTTGCTCGTGAATGCGAACCCGGCGTTGCGGCAGCTCCAGCACCTTGGGCTCGCCCACATCGATCTGCAGGCTGTGATCGAGCAATTTGCGCTCGATGCGTTCCTCGTGCTCGCTGCGTTGCGACATCTGGTTGGCGCAGCCGCTGACCAGCAGGGCGCCACATAACGTGGCGCCCCCCAGGGCTATGGTGTTTCGCTTGAACATGACGACTCTTGATCTGGTTTTCAGCGACGAATACGCGCCTGAAGGAAAGACAGCACGTCAGCCACCGGCAACGGTTGGGCTTCGGCTTCGGTCCGGCTCTTGTATTCCAGATTGCCATCGGCCAGGCCGCGGTCACTGACCACGATCCGGTGCGGGATGCCAATCAGTTCCATGTCGGCGAACTTGATGCCCGGGCTGGTTTTCTTGTCCCGATCATCCAGCAGCACTTCAAAGCCGGCAGCCGTCAGTTCGGCGTACAGCTTGTCGGTGGCTTCGCGTACTTGCTCGGTTTCGTAGCGCAGCGGTACCAGGGCAACCTGGAATGGCGCCAGGGCGTCGCTCCAGATGATGCCTTTCTCGTCGTTGTTCTGCTCGATGGCAGCCGCAACCACGCGGGAAACACCAATGCCGTAGCAGCCCATTTCCAGGGTGATCGGCTTGCCGTTCTCGCCCAGCACTTCGCACTTCATCGCCTTGCTGTACTTGTTGCCCAGCTGGAAGATGTGCCCGACTTCGATGCCGCGCTTGATTTCAAGCGTGCCCTTGCCATCCGGGCTTGGGTCGCCGGCCACCACGTTACGCAGGTCGGCCACGGTCGGAACCGGCAGGTCACGTTCCCAGTTCACGCCGAAGTAGTGCTTGTCATCGATGTTGGCACCGATGCCGAAGTCGCTCATCAGCTCAACCGAACGGTCGATGATGATCGGCAGTGGCAGGTTCAACGGGCCCAGGGAACCGGCGCCGGCGCCAATGGCGTCGCGCAGTTCGGAGTCGGTGGCCATGACCAGCGGGCTGGCAACGCCTGGCTGCTGGGCTGCCTTGATTTCGTTGAGCTCGTGGTCGCCACGGATCACCAGGGCGATCAGCTTGCCTTCTTCTTCGGCGCGCACGATCAGGGTCTTGATGGTCTTTTCAATCGGCAGATTGAATTTTTCCACCAGGGCCGCGATGGTCTTGGTCTCAGGCGTGTCCACCAGGCGCAGCTCTTCGCTTGGCGCAGGGCGGGAAGTTTCCCGTGGCACGGCTTCGGCTTTCTCGATGTTCGCCGCGTAGTCGGAACCGTTGCTGAACACGATATCGTCTTCACCGGATTCGGCCAGCACGTGGAACTCGTGGGAGCCGGCACCGCCGATGGAACCGTTGTCCGCTTCAACCGGGCGGAATTTCAGGCCCAGGCGGGTGAACACGTTGCAATAGGCGGTGTGCATGCGGTCGTAGGTGACCTGCAGGGACGCCTGGTCAGCGTGGAACGAATAGGCGTCCTTCATGATGAATTCACGGCCGCGCATCAAACCGAAGCGTGGGCGGATTTCGTCACGGAACTTGGTCTGGATCTGATACAGGTTGAGGGGCAGCTGCTTGTAGCTGCTCAACTCGTTGCGCATCAGGTCGGTGATGACTTCTTCGTGGGTCGGGCCGGCGCAGAAATCGCGGCCGTGACGATCCTTGAAGCGCAGCAATTCTGGGCCGTACTCTTCCCAGCGCCCGGATTCCTGCCACAGCTCAGCCGGTTGGGTGCTCGGCATCAACACTTCCAGAGAGCCGGCAGCGTTCATTTCTTCACGAACGATGGCTTCGACCTTGCGCATCACCTTCAAGCCCATGGGCAGCCAGGTGTACAGGCCCGAGGCCAGTTTGCGGATCATGCCGGCGCGCAGCATCAGCTGATGGCTGATCACGACCGCGTCGGAAGGCGTTTCTTTCTGTGTGGCGAGCAAATATTGACTGGTGCGCATGGTAGGCCGTTGTCGGTTGCTTGGACTTGAAATGACTTTGGATTGTACGGGCGCTTGCTGCCGACGTACAGGCATCTGGTTGCTGGAGCGGGGCTTCTGTGGGAGCTGGCTTGCCTGCGATGCAGGCAACACGGTGTATCAGTTGCACCGCGGTGATGCTATCGCGGGCAAGCCAGCTCCTACAGTGATTCGTTTTCCTCGGGAGGATTCAAGCGAATCCGCCGGCTTTCCTGGAACCAGTGCAAGGCGATCAGGATCAGCGTCGGCACACCCAGCAGGCAGGTGACCAGGAAGAAGTTGTGGTAACCGAATTTCTCGACCATTACCCCTGAATACCCGCCGATCAAGCGTGGCAGCAGCAACATGATCGAGCTGAGCAAGGCGTATTGGGTGGCAGAGAATTTCAGGTTGGTCAGGCTCGACAGGTACGCGACGAATGCTGAGGTCGCCATGCCTGAGCTGAAGTTATCCAGGGAGATGGTGAAAATCAGCATCTGCAGGTCCGGGCCCATGTCGGCGAGCATCACGAACAGCAGGTTGGTACCGGCCGATGCAATGCCGCCGATAAACAGGATCGGCAGGATGCCGAAGCGCACGATCAGCAGGCCGCCCATGCCGGCACCCAGCAGGGTCATGATCAGGCCGAACACCTTGCTGACGCCGGCGATCTGGTCCTTGGTAAACCCCTGGTCGATATAGAACACGTTGGCCATCACGCCCATTACCGTGTCCGACATCCGATAGGTCGCAATCAACCCCAGCAGCAGGAAGGCTTGCCAGCGGTAGCGCAGGATGAAGTCGTTGACCGGCGTGAGCACCGGCGCCAGGCCTCGGCGACCCATGGTCGACAGGCACAGGGTGGTCAGGATGATATAGAGGATGGCCCGCAGGAACGCGCGGTCTTCCAGCAGCAGATCCAGCAGGCTGACGCCGTGGAACAGCACGCTGGCGAAGTCTGTGTTGTACAGCTGGGTAAACATCGCCGGTACCGACACCAACAGCACGATCAGTACGAACACCGAGACCAACTGGTGCGCAAAACTGTAGCGCCCGGCCTGTAACTGGGTGCGCAGTGGCACATTGGGTTCGCGCATGAACAGGGTGGTCAGCAACGCAGGCACCATCAGCGCACCGAACAGCACATAAGTGCCAGCCCACGCCGAGTGCTTGTAATTGAAGCCGGTGGAGCCAAAGCCTTCAGCGAAAAACAGTGCACCCGCGGTGGCCAGCAGGGCGGCCACGCGATAACCGGACATATAGCTGGCGGCCAACGCGGCCTGCTGGCTGTCGCTGGCGATTTCCAGGCGGTAGGCGTCGACGGCGATATCTTGCGTGGCGGAAGCGAAGGCGACGATCACGGCGATGGCGATCAGCCAGGAAAGGTGCTTTTGCGGATCGCAGAACCCCATGCCGATCAATCCGAGGATCACCAGCGTCTGGGACAGTACCAGCCAGGAACGACGACGTCCGAGCTTGCCGAGCAGCGGCAGGCGCCATTGGTCGAGCAAGGGCGACCAGACCCACTTGAAGGCGTATGCCAGGCCGATCAGGCTCGCATAACCGATGGTTTCGCGGGCCACACCGGCCTCACGCAACCACACAGAAAGCGTCGAGAACACCAACATGTAAGGCAAGCCGGCAGCAAAGCCGAGCAGCAACAGCACTAACGTCGAGGGGCTGGCATAGGCGGCGAGCGCGGCGCGCCAGGTTTTACGGGGCATGGGCTGGAGTCTGCCTCAGAATTACGCAAATAAAGCGCGCACTCTAACCGCTGTGCTCTACCGGGCGCCAGCCATGACGCTGAATATCAACACGATTGTTCAGGATGCTGACACCTTCGCCGCGCAAACGCGCGCGTTGCTCGTCACCTGAGGCACTGCCCACCGGCAGACTTATCCGACCGCCGGCACCCAGCACCCGGTGCCAGGGCAGTTTGGTGTCCTCGGGCAGTTGGCTCAGGGTACGGCCCACCCAGCGCGCGGCGCGCCCCAAACCGGCGAGGCGCGCCAGCTCCCCGTAGCTGATTACGCAGCCCTCAGGCACTTGGGCGAGAGTCAGGTACAGCACCGTGCGGCGCATTTCGGCCGGGCTTTGCGGGGCGTCGGTCGTTTCGTTCACGCTGGGCATATCCGATGAAAATGTCCGTCTATTTGTAGGAAACGTCTGCAAATCTAACGTTAAGCATGGAACTCGATAGCAATACCCGAGTCAGTCCTTGCTAAGAAGTTATCCACCCCGATAATGCCCGTTTTTTCGCCAAACTCGAGCCCCATATCTGCTTATGTTGTCCAGAACCCTGCTATGCCTCGCTGTTTTCAGCGCCTCCACGCCGCTGCTCGCCGATACCGTCTGGTTGAAGAACGGTGACCGCCTGACCGGCAAGATCAAGGTTTTCGACGGTGGCAAACTGTTGATCCAGACCGACTACGCTGGCGCCATCCCGGTGGACTGGAAGCAGGTCAAGACCCTGGAAAGTGACCAGGAGCTTCTGGTCAAGCAGGATGCCTATACCGGTGAGAAGGCCAAGTCCCTGCAGGCGGCGGATGACGGCAAAGTCACCCTGGCCAACGGCGAAGCGCCCAAGACGGTCGAACTGGCCAGTATCCAGCAGATCATCAAGCCCAAACCCGTGATCGAAGACCTGGTGTGGAAGGGCAATGTCGATATGGCGCTGGACTATAAGCGTGCGGAAAAAGACACCAACGACTACGACATCGACTTCAAGACTACCGCGCGTCATGGCCAATGGCGGCATACCGCCCAGGGCGAATACAACCGCGAATTCCAGGACGATGTGACCACCACCGACAACTGGGCGCTGGAATACGACCTGGATCGGTTTCTTACCGAACACTGGTTCTGGCAGGGTCGCCTGACCTACAAGCGCGACAAGGTCGAAGACCTGTCTCGCCAGCGCACGGTGGGTACCGGCCCGGGCTACCAGTTCTGGGATGACGAACTGGGTGCGTTCTCCCTGGGTTCGCTGGTCAACCGCACCGATTACGAATATCAGGACGGCGGCAAGGACAACTTCTACTCGCTGGCGATGAAGTGGAACTACAACCGCTACCTGGTGGGCAAGACCGTCGAATTCTTCACCAATGGCGAGCTTGGCAAGCCGTTGGCAGGGCCGTCCGACTATTCCCTGGACGCGGAAATGGGCCTGCGCTACAAAGTCACCGAGTGGGCCTCCCTCAACCTCAAGGCCGAGCGCGACGTTATTAGTGGCGACTCGGAAAGCGCGTTGAGCAAGACCCGCTATACCGCTGGGTTCGGCGTCACCTGGTAAAGGGCCATCGGGTCATTACAGGCGCAACCCGCCGTCCATTTCCAGGATCCGCCCGGTGTAGTAGTCGTTCTCGAAGATATACGCCGCCGAATGGGCAATCTCCTCGGGTCGCCCCATGCGCTTGAGGGGAATGCCCGAGGTCATCTTCTCCAGTGCCTCGGGCTTCATGCCCAGGGTCATCTCCGTTTCTATAAACCCCGGTGCAATGCCCGCCACGCGGATGCCGTAGCGCGCCAGTTCCTTGGCCCAGGTCACGGTAGCGGCCGCCACGCCGGCCTTGGCGGCGGAGTAGTTGGTCTGGCCGACGTTACCGGCGCGGGAGATTGATGAGATGTTGATGATGGTGCCCTGATTCTTCAGCTCCACCATTTTCGCCGCCACTTCACGGGTGCACAGGAAGACGCCGGTGAGGTTGACGTCGATCACCGCCTGCCACTGGGCCAGGCTCATCTTGGTCATCTCGCCGTCCTTGACCTTGAGCAGCAGGCCATCGCGCAGGATCCCGGCGTTGTTGATCAAGCCGTTGATCGCACCAAAGTCTTCGGCGATCTGCGCCACGGTCTGGGTCACCTGTTCTTCATTCGCCACGTTACATAGGTAGGCCCGGGCCTTCACGCCATGGGCCTGGCAGGCGGCCACCGCCTGGTCGAGCTTTTCCTGATTGAGGTCCACCAGCGCCAGGTGCGCGCCTTTGGCTGCAAAATACTCGGCCATGGAACGGCCCAAACCCTGGCAACCGCCGGTGATAATGATTACTTTGTCGTTGAGATGCATTCGCAAGTCCTGTGGGCAGAATGAAGCGACTATCCAGGTTTATTTTTTGACGATATTTATCAAAGGAGTCATAAGTTGAGCGCGCACGTTGCCAAGAATGCCCGAGAACTACTGCTCAAGGAATACCGTGGGGCACTCGCCACCCTGTCCAAGGCCATGCCCGGTTTCCCGTTTGGCTCAGTGGTGCCGTACTGCCTGGATGCCGAGGGCCGGCCGCTGATCCTGATCAGCCGCATCGCCCAGCACACCCACAACCTGCAGAAAGACCCCAAGTGTTCGCTGTTGGTGGGTGAGCGTGAGGCGGACGACGTGCAGGCGGTAGGGCGCCTGACCTACCTGGCCGAAGCCGAGAAACTCGAAGACAGTGCCGAGATTGACGCCGCCGCCGAGCGTTACTACCGCTATTTCCCGGATTCGGCCAACTACCACAAGGCCCATGATTTTGACTTCTGGGTGCTCAAGCCGGTACGCCACCGCTATATCGGTGGGTTTGGCGCGATCCACTGGGTCGACCAGTTGACCCTGGCCAACCCGTTCGCCGGCAAGGCCGAGCTGAGCATGATCGAACACATGAACAGCGACCACACCAAGGCCATCGCCCATTACGTCGAACTGGCCGGCCTGCCGACCACCGAGCCCGCGCAATTGGCGGGTATCGACAGCGAGGGCATGCACCTGCGCATTGGCCAGGCGCTCTATTGGCTGCCCTTTGCCGAGCCTTGCAACACGCCGACACAAGTACGCGAGGCCTTGGTTTTCCTGGCTCACGCTGAGGTCTGGCCGAAAAAAGCAGGCGCAGAAGCTTGAATTCACGAAACGGCGACGTCATCTAAGGTGAAGTAGCAAGGCATTCTTGCGTTGAGGAACCATTTGATGCGCCCTTTTTTGTTGCTCTTTTTGTTGTTTCCGGTGCTGGAACTGTTCGTATTCGTACAAGTCAGCAGCGCAATCGGGTTTTTCCCGGCACTGCTGCTGATCATTCTCGGCTCGATGCTCGGCGTGCTGGTGCTGCGCGTCGCCGGCCTGGCCACGGCGCTGCGTGCCCGTGAAAGCCTGAATCGCGGCGAACTGCCGGCCCAGACCATGCTTGAAGGCCTGATGATGGCCTTGGCCGGCGGCCTGTTGATCCTGCCGGGCTTTATCAGCGATGTGGTGGGCCTGGTCATGTTGTTGCCCTTCACCCGCAAGTTGCTGGCGGGCAAGATGCGCCAGCGTGCCGAAGAGGCGGCGATCCGCCAGCGCGCCTTTGCCGACGACCTGCAACCCCGTGGTGGCCCGGCCCCGCGCCAGCCTCTGGGGCGTGAAGGTGACGTGATCGAAGGCGAATTCGAACACCGCGACCCCAAGTAATCCCTTCAGCGGCACGGCACCTGCGGGTGCCGTGCGGCGTTTGAAGACTCCCCCGGCACAAAATTTTTCATCTCTGCACCCTTGTAATAACCTTATGCGCCCTTATGTAACGGTCACCGCAAGGTTTCTGGTGGCGACACCAGACAGACTTCCGCGTTTCGCGCCGCGAACCGCGACCGGCACCGCCGGAATTTAACCTGCCGGAATTGACACCGGCTGATGAAAAACACAATTAGGAGAGATCGACAATGAGCAAGCTTCGTCCTCTGCATGACCGCGTCGTCATCCGTCGCAGTGAAGAAGAAAAGAAAACCGCTGGCGGTATCGTGCTGCCAGGTTCGGCTGCTGAAAAAGCCAACCACGGTGTGATTCTCGCTGCTGGCCCAGGCAAGACCCTGGAAAACGGTGAAGTACGTGCGCTGGCTGTGAAAGTGGGTGACAAGGTTGTTTTCGGCCCTTACTCCGGCAGCAACACTGTGAAAATCGACGGCGAAGACCTGCTGGTAATGGCTGAGAACGAGATTCTCGCTGTTCTGGAAGGCTGATTTCCCCGCTCATCTTCCCGTTACTACAAAGTATTTAAGGAATATCGATCATGGCTGCTAAAGAAGTTAAATTCGGCGATTCCGCCCGTAAGAAAATGCTCGCCGGTGTCAACGTCCTGGCTGACGCAGTAAAAGCGACCCTGGGCCCTAAAGGCCGTAACGTGATCATCGAGAAGAGCTTCGGCGCTCCGACCATCACCAAGGACGGCGTTTCCGTCGCCAAAGAAATCGAACTGGAAGACCGTTTCGAAAACATGGGCGCGCAGCTGGTCAAAGACGTTGCCTCCCGCGCCAACGATGACGCAGGCGACGGCACCACCACCGCTACCGTTCTGGCCCAGGCCATCGTCAACGAGGGCTACAAGGCCGTCGCTGCCGGCATGAACCCGATGGACCTCAAGCGCGGCATCGACAAGGCGACCATCGCCGTTGTTGCTGAGCTGAAAAACCTGTCCAAGCCATGCGCCGACACCAAGGCCATCGCTCAGGTAGGCACCATCTCCGCCAACTCCGACAGCTCCATCGGCGACATCATTGCCGAAGCCATGGAAAAAGTCGGTAAAGAAGGCGTGATCACCGTTGAAGAAGGCACTGGCCTGGAAAACGAACTGTCGGTTGTTGAAGGCATGCAGTTCGACCGTGGCTACCTGTCCCCGTACTTCGTCAACAAGCCAGAAACCATGGTTGCCGAGCTGGACAGCCCGCTGATCCTGCTGGTTGACAAGAAAATCTCGAACATCCGCGAAATGCTGCCAGTGCTGGAAGCCGTTGCCAAAGCCGGCCGCCCACTGCTGATCGTTTCCGAAGACGTTGAAGGCGAAGCCCTGGCGACTCTGGTTGTGAACAACATGCGTGGCATCGTTAAAGTCGCAGCCGTCAAGGCTCCAGGCTTCGGCGACCGTCGCAAGGCCATGCTGCAGGACATCGCCGTACTGACCGGCGGTACCGTTATCTCCGAAGAGATCGGCCTGAGCCTGGAAAGCGCCACCCTGGAAAACCTGGGCAGTGCCAAGCGCGTGACCATCTCCAAGGAAAACACCATCATCGTTGACGGTGCTGGCGTTGAAGGCGACATCCAGGCTCGCATCACCCAGATCCGTGCCCAGGTTGCCGAAACTTCCTCGGACTACGACCGTGAAAAACTGCAAGAGCGCCTGGCCAAGCTGTCTGGCGGCGTTGCAGTGATCAAGGTTGGCGCTGGTTCCGAAGTTGAAATGAAAGAGAAGAAAGCCCGCGTTGAAGACGCCCTGCACGCAACCCGCGCAGCCGTTGAAGAAGGCGTGGTACCTGGCGGTGGCGTTGCGCTGATCCGTGCTCTGGAAGCCCTGACCAACCTGACCGGCGACAACGCCGACCAGAACGTCGGTATCGCTGTACTGCGTCGTGCTGTTGAAGCACCGCTGCGTCAGATCGCTGCCAACTCCGGCGACGAGCCAAGCGTTGTGGTCAACGAAGTCAAGAACGGCAAAGGTAACTACGGTTACAACGCTGCGACTGGCGTCTACGGCGACATGATCGAAATGGGCATCCTGGACCCTACCAAGGTGACTCGTTCGGCTCTGCAGGCAGCAGCCTCCATCGGTGGCCTGATTCTGACCACCGAAGCAGCCATTGCTGACAAGCCTAAGGCTGAAGGCGCTGGCGGCGGCGGTATGCCAGACATGGGTGGTATGGGCGGCATGGGCGGCATGATGTAAGCCAGCCTTACCCCGCTACTGAAAAACCCCGCCTGCAGCGATGCAGGCGGGGTTTTTTTATGTGCGTACCTCAGCTGAAGCCGCGGCGCCCCAGGAGTTTCTTGAAACTGAACCCGCGGGCCAGCATCAGCTGCGGGGCGGGCGGCAAAGATGCCACGGGTCCCGGTGCAGCAATGCCGGATGGCGGATCGACAGGCACGTGCGCGGTTTTTTTGATGGGCGCCGGTTGGGGCCGCTCCCAATGGCCGGACATGATCACCATGCCCAGCAGTTTCAGGGTATTGCCGTAGTAGTCCTGATCCCTGATGGACCGGCGTTGCAGGTTGTCCCAAATATTATTGAGCCACGGCTGATTGTCGGGGCTGATCATCGCGCTGACCCCCAATGCCGCCACAAAGGCCGGCTCATTCTGGTCTTCCTCGATGGCGCTGCCGTCGATGCGGTAGCCGCTGTTGAACGCGCCCGGCTCATCGTGGGTGGTGGAACGAGCCCAGCGGTTGAAGGCGGTCAAGGTGTACAGGGCACGAGGGTCACCGTACATCAGGTAATCCAGGCCGATGCGCCACGGGTAGCGGGCGGCATTCCATGAGTAGCCACCGTCGTATTGACCTTCCACCAGCTCGGGGCGCGCCGGGGTGAGCGAGGTGTCCAGGTGGCTGATAAAGTCCGGCACCAAGCCACTGTTGGCGCTGTAGCGTTGGGTGAAGGCGCTGATGATCGAATAGTTCTTGTCGCGAACCGCCTGCCAGCGCTTATCCCCGGTCATGGCGAAGAAGCTGTAGAGGTGCGACTGCATGAAGTCCGAGCTGCGGGTGGTGTACTCAAGCTCAGGGTCGCCGTCGGTGCCGGCCCAGTCGCCGAGCATCAAATGATGCGTCCTGGGGTGCACCTCGTGTTTCATGATCGCGGCCATGACGGTGTTGGCCTCGTTGCGATAATCGACGGTGCCCTGGCTGCCCCATTTCTGGTCGGCCAGCAGCAAGGCGTAGGCGATGTCCAGGTCGCCGTCGGTGGCGCTGACGTCACCGCGGAACGGGTCGGTGGAATCGCCGCATCCTTCGATCTGGTTCCAGGCCATCAAGCCCGGATCGGAGGCCGCCGGGTGATCCTGGAAGTAGCGCACCATGCCGTCGAATATTTTTTGGGCGTCGTCATCGTAGTCGGCCATCATCACTGTGAGCAGCATGCCGTAGCCATGGGCCTCGGACACCGTGATGGTGCCGGGCGCGGTGCCGCCGCCCACCGGTTTGTGGTCGGCGTTGACCTTGACGAAATACCGGCCGCTGCCGCATTCCCCCGACAGATACACCGCCTTCCAGTCCTTGTAGAATCTGACCAGTTGCTGATCCATGATCGCCTGGGGCTGGCGATTGGGCAGGATCGAGCCGGGGTAATAGGGCGCGTGAACACTCTGGGCTGCAATGCTGCCCGACCAGGAACCAGCGGCCATGCACAGTGATAACACCAGCGTAGACAGATGCCGTTTAGGGTGACGCATGAAGTGACTCTCCAACCTGATCCAAAGGGCATGGACTCAGGATGGCGCGGGCGATCCTGAATCAGGTCGCGAGGTTAGCGGCAGCGCGCAGGTTCCACTGTCACAGGCTGTAACAGCCTAACCCGGGCGCAGCGCCAGGGTCAGGGTCAGGCGCGCGCCGCCCAATGGGCTGCGGGTGATCGACAGCTCCCCGTGGTGCCAATGGCAGGCTCGCTTGGCCAGCGCCAGGCCGAGGCCAAACCCGCTGGGCTCGTCACCGCCCATGGCCAGGCGGACGAAGGGTTCGAAGATCTTTTCGCGGTTTTCCGGCAACACACCGGGGCCGTCATCGTCCACATGCAGCACCAGGTCTTGGCCCTGGCACGAGGCACTGACGTTCACCTGTTCGCGGGCGTACGTGATGGCGTTGCTCAGCAGGTTGCGCACGATCAGGTGCAGCAGGGCGCGATCACCGATCAGCTCCAGGTCGGCGGGGTTGGTGTCCAGGGTGAGCAAGCGATGGTGCCCGTCCAGCAGGGCAAACTCCTGTTGCAGCCAGTCACGGATATTGATCGGCTCATGCTGCAGGTCGCTGGGTGCATCGGCCAGCCGCGCAAAAGCGAGGCTGGCGCGAACCAGCGACTCCAGCTCCTCGATGTCGGTTTGCAGCCGCTCTTGCAGGCGGATGCGGGTGTCAGGGTCGGCACTTTTACTCAGCAGCGCCAGGGCAAATCGCATCCGGGCCAGGGGCGTGCGCAGTTCGTGGGACACCGCCTGGGAAACCTCGCGGTGGCGTTCGCCCATCGACGTGATGTCCTGGGCATGCTGTCGCAATGTCAGCAGCAGCGGGGCCCACTCCTGGCTCATCGCCGGCAGCAGCGTGTTGGGTGTGCGGGCGAGTGCCGCAACGCTGGCGTTGAGGGTGTTGAGGTCGTGGGTGTATTTGCGTCGGGCGCGCAAGGTGAGCCAGAGCAACAGCATGACCGGCAGGCCGGCGACACAGGCGGTCAGCCAATACACCGGGTATTGCATCAGGTCCTTCACTTCGGCGGTGCCCCACAGGGGGCCGAATTGAATCACCGTGTCGTCGTCCAGCGGGAAGTAGGTGATGTCTTCATCACTGTTCTGCGCCGGTTGATGGTGGTCGAGCATGACGAGGGCTTCGGGCGGCAGCTCAATATCATCCTTTTTCACCAGGCTCACCGGGTACTGAAAGCGCGCTTGCAGCGCCTCGATCTGCGCCTCGCGCTGTTCGGGGGGGAACGCCTTGAGTTGCTCGGCCACCAGATAACCCGGGCCGGCCATCAGGCGCAGGAAACTGTAGTCGCCGATAAACACCGCAGCATTCGTGCACAGCCACAACAGGTAAAGGGTGAGGGCCGCCCAACTGGTACCGGCTGCGATGGCCATCCATGGGCGTACTTTAGACAGCATGCTGGCTCCCCGTCGGGATCTCGACGAACAGGTATCCCTGGGCGGTGATGGTCTGGATGGTCACGGGGCACTCAAGGCTCATCAGTTTTTTGCGCAAGCGCGATACCCGCATGTCAATCGAACGATTCAGGCCGTCGTACTCCAGGCCGCGCAGGCGCTGGAGCAGTTTTTCCCGGGTGAGCAATACGCCGCAGTGACGGGCGAAGATGGCGAGCAGCTCGAATTCGGCCACCGAAAACTGCAAGGGCGCCTCGCCAAGCCACGCGAAGTGGTTGTTCAGGTCCAGCCGAAAAGTGCCCCACTGATAGTAACTGCGGTGTGCCTGAGGATGGCGGCGCAGCAGCGAGCGGATTCGCGCCAACAACAATAAAGGATCGATCGGCTTGACTACATAGTCGTCGGCGCCGGCGGCAAACCCCACCAACTGTTCGGCGTTCTCGTCCAGGGCGGTCATCATCAGGATCAGCCCGGGATAGTGGTCGCGAATCTGGCGGCACAGGGTAAAACCGTCGATGCCCGGCAGCATTACATCGAGGATCAGCAGTGCCGGCTGTTCATCGCGGATACGCTGGGCGGCGCGGTCGCCACGGTGTTCCACCGCGACAGTAAATCCCTCGGCGCGCAGGAACTCGGCCGTGAGTGCCGCCAGGGGCAGGTCGTCTTCGATCAGCAGCAGGGTATCGGACATGGCTCAGCGGGATCGTTGCCAGAAAAGTGCGCAGAGTGTTGCGCCCTTGCCCCCGGCGAGGCAAGGGCTGTTCATCACGCGGTTGCGGCCTGCATTGGGGAGGTTTTGACTGGCCGGTACAGCAAGAAGTAATACGCCCCCAAACAGATCAGCCAGCTGAAAATCGCCGTCCACACGTTATGGGAAAGAAAGTGTGCGCCTTGCATCGTGCGGCTCACCGAAAGCACCGTGCCCAGCCCCAGGGCAAACATAAATGCCCAGCGCGCCATCCTCGGCCGCCGATCCCGCAGGGCAAAAAACAACGCAAACAAGGCAAAGCCGGTGGCCGCATGCCCGCCCGGCCAGCAGCGCCCGGGTTTGTCGGTGGGCGGTCGGGGGCTCAGCAGTTCGCTGTAGGTCTCCTGGCCGCCAAACTCCTTGACGCTCCACGGGCATTGCACTGCGGTCACGGTCTTCAACGGCGATACAAACGAGGTGGCCAGTGCCAGCGACAACACCAGGCAACCCAGCTCCCGGCGATAGGGTTTGAGCCGCTCCACCACAAATGCCCCGGCAAACCCGGCGATGGCCAATACCGAAAACACGATCACCATCTGCTTGGCGCGATCGTGAAGGATGTCCTCCAGAAAAAAACTGTGCCGGCCCACAAAGCCGCCTTCACCAGCGTTGTAAAACAACTTGGCCACGTCCATGTCCAGCGATGTCAGCTCCAGCAACAGCATGAGCACCGCCAACACGGCAGGCACGCCGAGGCCCAGCGAGAAGTTGAGGGGTTTGGAAACGGGACGAGCAGCGACTGTTTGCATGGCGAACTCAAACTCTAAAAAAAGCCCCGGACAGGCCTGGCCGGGGCGTTTTGGTTAGCGTGCACTCACCTGGGGGACTTCGTCCTTGGGCGTCTTCCAGCTCAGCAACTGTTGTTTGTAGTCGTAGCTGGCGCCCTGGTAGTAGGTAATGGCGCGCTGGATCAACGGGTCATCACTGCCAACCTGGGACTCGTGGCTGTCGCCCAGTGCCTGGTCATGGCGACGCAGGCCTTGGCGCGGGCTGAGGATCGCCAGGTCGTTACCGTCGAACAATCCCAGGTATTGGTAATTGCCCACCACTACCCGTGGCGGCAGCGGGTTGTCCTGCAGCAGGTTGCGGCCAAAAAACGTCGACTCGTAGCTCAGGTTCAGCAAGCCCAGCAGCGTCGGCGCCAGGTCGATCTGGCTGGCCAGCTTCGCGTTCTCGCCGGCGTCGATCAACTTGGGGGCGTAGATGAACAGCGGAATCTGGTAATTGACCATCGGCAAGTCTTCCTTGCCCGCGCTGCCTGCGGTGTGGTCGGCGACGAAGATAAAGATAGTGTTGTCGAACCACGGCTTCTGGCGCGCCGCGTCCAGGAACTGGCCGATGGCGTAGTCGGTGTACTTCACCGCGCCGTCGCGACCGTCGCCGGATTTGATATCAATGCGGCCCGCCGGGTAGGTATAGGGGCGGTGGTTGGAGGTGGTCATCAGTTGCAGCAGGAAGGGTTGCTGCTTGGCGTAGTCTTCGTCCGCCAGCTTCAGCGTCTGTTTATAGAGGTCTTCGTCAGCCATGCCCCAGGCGTTTTTGAAGCTGATTTCTGACTCGGGCACGCTGCTCTGGTCAACCACGCGATAACCGTTGCCGCTGAAAAACGCGTTCATGTTGTCGAAGTAGCCACGGCCACCGTAGACAAACACGCTGTCATAGCCAACGGCGTTGAGCTGTTGGCCCAGGCTGCCGAAGCCGCTTTCACGGCCGATGCGCTTGACGATGGAGCGTCCCGGCGTCGGTGGAATGGCCAGGGTGATGGCTTCCAGGCCGCGGTCGGTGCGGGTGCCGGTGGCGTAGAAGTTATTGAAGTACAGGCTTTGCTTGCGCAGCGCGTCGAGGTTGGGCGTGAGGTTATTCGGGTCGCCGTTGCTGCCCATGTACTTGGCACTGAAGCTTTCGATGGTCACCAGCACGATATTGGGTTTGCGCAGCGTGCCCGGGTTGGTAATGGCGCGACGGATATCCAGTGGGTCAGTACCGATAAACCGTGCATTGGGCTCACTGAGTTCGGCGCGCAACTGCTTGGCGACCACATCGGCCGGCAGGCTCTTGTAGAACTGGTTGTAGTCCAGTTCGTTGTTACGGAAGGCGGCAAAGAACTGATAGGGGCCGTTGCTCGCCAGTTCGTTGTTGTAGGCGTTACCACCTTGGCTGCGCGGGCGGTCCTGGTTGATCAGTTGCAGGCTCAGGCCTGCTACCAGCAACAAGCCCAGGGCGCTGAGCAGGCGTTTTCGCATGGCAGGCAATGGTGCATTCATCGCGGCGTTGAACGGTTTGCGCAAAGCCAGGCTGAGGACGATGGCCATCACGGCCAGCAGGCTCAGCAGCTTGCCGATCGGATACGACTCCAGCAGGTTGTTCAGCACCTCTTTGGAGTAAACCAGGTAATCCACGGCAATGAAGTTGAAGCGCACGCCGAACTCGTCCCAGAACAACCACTCCGCCACGCTGGTGAAGAGCATGGCGAACAGGCTGACGGTGAGGACTGCCTGCAGGAACCAGCGATGGCCACGGCGGCGCCACAACGCCGGCGGGCACAGCAACAGGTACAGGCCCAGTGGTAGGGCGGCATAGGCGAGGAAGCCCAGGTCGTAGAGCAGGCCCACACCGAATACCGGCAGCAGGTTGCCGCTGACTTCGTCCAGGTGGGTTACCAGCAGCAGGATGCGGGTCAGTAGAAATACCACCAGCCAGGCACCGGTCACCAACAGCAAATAGCGCATTGGCGCCGTTTTTGGAAAGCCCATGGCAATGTTCCTTATTTTCGATGGGCGCGATCTTCGCGCTGACACTGTAGTCAGGTTGTGAACCTATAGTGAAAAACTCGTTAACACCCGCAATCGGTTGAAAACAGTAATCGGCGCGGCCTTCAGGCCTAGCCGTGAGCCATACTTGGCCTTAAGCTGCGCGAGCCAACACGGCCGTTACCGCGTACGGAGACACTGCCCATGCGAATTTTATTGGTTGAAGACAACCGCGATATTCTGGCCAACCTGGCCGATTACCTGGGGCTGAAGGGCTACACCGTAGACTGTGCGCAGGACGGTTTGTCGGGCCTGCACCTGGCTGCCACCGAACATTACGACCTGATCGTGCTCGACATCATGCTGCCTGGCATTGATGGCTACACCCTGTGCAAACGCCTGCGCGAAGATGCCCGCCGCGACACGCCGGTGATCATGCTCACCGCCCGCGACCAGTTGGACGACCGGCTGCAGGGCTTCAAGTCCGGCGCCGATGACTACCTGCTCAAGCCGTTTGCGCTGTCGGAACTGGCCGCACGCATCGAGGCGGTGCTGCGCCGTGCCCAGGGCGGCGGTCGCCGGGCCTTGCAGGTCGGTGACCTGAATTACGACCTCGACACCCTGGAAGTCACCCGCGAAGGGCGCCTGCTCAAGCTCAACCCGGTCGGCCTGAAGCTGCTGGCGGTGCTGATGCAAAAAAGCCCTCACGTGTTGCGCCGCGAAATTCTCGAAGAAGCCCTGTGGGGCGATGACTGCCCGGACAGCGACAGCTTGCGCAGCCATGTTCATCAACTGCGTCAGGTGATTGATAAACCCTTCGCCAAACCGTTGCTGCAAACGGTGCACGGTGTGGGTTATCGCCTGGCCGAGGGTCGTGATGGAGTTTAAGCAAAGCCTTGCCCAGCGGATCATCATTGCCTTCGCCTTGATGAGCGCGTTGGTGGCGGGGGCCTTCGCCATGGGCATCGTCGCCACGGTGCACCTGGTGGAAGAAAAGCTCATTTCGGCAGGCCTGGGCGGTGACTTGCAACGCCTGCTGCTGATGGACAGCGTCGAGGACTGGAGCCACCGTCCCGAGCCCGACCAGTTGTTCTACTTCAGCGGCGGCCCCGGCGATTTCGAGCTGCCCAAAGACTTGCGCCACCTGGACGCCGGTTTTCACGAGGTGTTCCGCGAGCAGCTTTCCTACCACGCGATGGTCGAAATCGTCGACGGTCGCCGCTATGTCTTGCTGCAAGACCAGAGTGATTTCGAAGAGCGCGAGCGCGTGCTGTTTGCCGTGGTGCTGGTGGGGTTTGTGCTCAGCCTGGCGCTGGCGGTGTTCCTCGGCTGGGTGCTGGCCCGCAAGGTCATGGCGCCGGTGGTGCGCCTGGCCCGCCAGGTACGCCATCGCGACCAGTTACTCGGCCTGGCGCCGCCCCTGGCCCCGGATTATGCGGCGGATGAGGTGGGCGAGTTGGCCGTGGCCTTCGACGCGACCCTGGGCCGCTTGCGCCAGGCGTTGTCCCGGGAGCAGCTGTTTACCAGTGATGTCAGCCACGAGTTGCGTACTCCGCTGATGGTGCTCGCCAGTTCCTGCGAATTGTTGCTGGAGAATCCGGCCATTGATCAGCGCGGCCGCAAACAGGTTGAACGCATTGCGCGGGCCTGTGAAGAAATGCGCGAACTGGTGCAGACCTTCCTGATGCTGGCCCGTGCCCAGCGCGAGGAGGCGGGCATGTCGCCCCAGGCCAACCTGGCGCAGGTGGCCGACGATCTGCTGGGAATCTGGCGTGAGCCCATCGAGCACAAGGGCCTTGAGTTGGTCTATCAGCCCGGCGCACCGTTGGATACCCGCTACAACGCGACCTTCCTGCACGCGGTGATGGGCAACCTGCTGCGTAATGCACTGCATTACACCGAACGTGGCTTTATCCGCCTCACCCTGGAGCCGAGTGGCTTCGTGGTGGAAGACTCCGGCGTGGGGATTCCCGAGGACAAGCGCGAAGCGATGTTCGAGCCATTTGTGCGCGGCAGTGAAAAGCGCGGCGAAGGCCTGGGCCTGGGGCTGTCCCTGGTCCAGCGCATCTGCGAAAACCAGGGCTGGAGCGTCAGCCTCAGTACCATGGAGCCCAATGGCTGCCGCTTTCATGTCGAGTTGAGCCCGGTCAAACCCTGATACCTGTCCTGCCGCTATCCTGCGGCAGAATCCCCATTTTTCGCCGAAGATGGCAACATGCCACGACTTGTATCTGCAAAGTTTTGTAATGTATAGGATTCGACAGGACAAGTTTTTCACAACGTGTTGACCTGTTGATCACAGGATTCTGCTTAGGGTTGTAGGCATCAGTAACTGGGGACCCGTTGATGCCTACTCCGACCAAGCTCGAATTTTCCGAAAAGTACGACGATCAACACGCGCAGAAATATTTGCTCAAGCATCAGGACAATCTGGCTCGCCGGTTGTCCCACAAACGCGACGAGCAATTGGCGCGGGGTGCGCTGGCCATGGCCGGTGAGCCTGGCCTGGTGCTGGACTTACCGTGTGGGGCGGGGCGTTTCTGGCCGCTGCTGGCAGAAAAGCCCAACCGTGTGATCATCGGCGCCGACAATTCAGCGTCGATGTTGAAAATCGCCACTGTCGCCCAACCGGCGGATGTGGTGAAACGGGTACGGCCCTTGCAGACGTCTGCCTTTGATATTGATTTGCCAGACAACGCAGTCGACAGCATTTTCTGCATGCGCTTGATGCACCACATCGGTGACCCCGCGCACAGGCTGGCAATACTGCGTGAGTTTCAACGTGTTACCCGCGACAGCGTGATTATCTCGTTGTGGGTGGATGGCAACTTCAAGGCCTGGAAACGCAAGCGTGCCGAAGTGCGCCGTCGCAAAAAGGGTGAGCAGGAAGGTTACCAAAATCGATTCGTGTTACCGGCTGCTACTGTTGAAGCAGAGTTTGAACAAGCCGGTTTCCGTATTCAGGAATCACTGGACTTCATACCGCTCTACGCCATGTGGCGAGTGTATGTATTGCGCAAGAGGTAACAGGATGGCTGTCGAGTGTTTAGCAGGTAGTGAAGTAGCTCCCGAGGAGCGATTTGATTATTTCTGGCGCCAGCAGGGCGAGTGGGTCGAGGAACCCAATCGTCGTCGTGGCGGTGAAAGTGGTGTGCAACGGGTGATGGGCACCAATGGTCGTTTGCTCTACAGCAAGCGCCAGACCGGCCATATCTACCGCAGTTGGCTCCATCCTTTTGGACGCCCCACTGTGTTGCGTGAGCGCGATGCCCTCAAGGGCCTGCGTTTGCTGGATGTACGCGTGCCGGAACTGGTGTTCTGCGAAGCCCGCCGCGACCCGGAGCACCAATGGAAGGCGTTGCTGGTGACGGCGTCGCTGGACGGTTTCGACGAGATCGAAAACTGGTACGCCGCGGGTGGTCGTGAGCAGTACGGTGAGTTGGTGCACGAGCGCCTGCTCAAGGAATTGGCCGGTACCCTGGCGCGGATGCACAAGGGCCGTTGGCAGCATGGTTGCCTGTATATCAAGCATATTTTTGTGCGGGTGACGGGCGAGGGCGATGCGGCCAAGGTGGAAGTGGCGTTGCTGGATTTCGAGAAGTGCCGCCAGCGGTTGACCGCGTTGCGGGCGGCTCGGCATGACATGCTGCAATTGCGTCGCCATTCGTCGTGGAATTCTACGGACTGGAAAAAACTCAGCTACTTTTACGAGACGGCGTTTGGCAGCGCTATCAAAGGTTTAACGTAATGAAGCTAGAAATTGCACGAGGTTTGTTTCTGTTGGGGGCGTTGGGCATAGCGGCCCTTGCCCTGGCTGCTTGGGAGCAGCCCCGGACACAAGTCCTCAGTGCGGTGCAGGGTGCCGGGCAGCAATGCCCGATGCCGCGGATCGCCAAGGTCGGTGTTACGGCCAAGCCTGATCATGAGTTGTTGTTGTTCATGTTTGGGATGTCCCAAGGGATGAGGCCACAAAGTTGAAGAGATTGAAGCCCAAATAAAAGGCCTCGCTGGTTCGAGGCCTTTTATTTGAGCTTGGTTTTTGGGGTGGTTGGTTTATTGAGTACATATCCGTTATTTAGGTAACGGCTACTTATGGTTTCGCTCTTACAGCGAGTCACTTTTTTACAAACGCCTAAAAAAGTAACCAAAAAACGCTTTGCCCCACCACTCGGTGCCTCGCTTAGGCTCGGCATGCCCGCACTCCGGCCATCGTGGTTAACGGGGCCCGCAGATCAAGATCAAAAGCACGCAGCCTCGCTGGCGCTCGACAGCTGCTACGGGGTGGCTTTGCTTTTCTGTAGGAGCTGGCTTGCCGGCGATGCAGGCGACTCGGTGCATCAGGTACACCCCGTGGATGCCATCGCCGGCAAGCCAGCTCCTACAGGGGATCGTGTTCGCTTTAGCTTTTGATTTCGCCTTTGCTTCACCACACTCTGCCTGCGTGCGGGCACACCGAGCCTAGGCGAGGTGCCGAGTGGTGGGGCAAGAGCGTTTTGCTTACTTTTGACTGGGCCGGCATTCCGGCTGTTCAAAAGTGAGCCGCTGTAAGAGCGGAACCCTAGGCGGCCGTTACCTAAATAACGGATATGCCCCCGATCAAACCAGGTGCAGATGGTTATCCCAAAGCCCCGCCGGCAACTCCAGCGGCTTACCCACCAACGGCACCTGCCGACAATCATAAAACCGGCAACGCCCCTGACCCGAAGTCACCACGAACCCGTCCGCCACCGCACCCACCCCGGCACAATCCGGCAAGGGCCCGTCCAGCAGCAACTCCGCGCTGTCCATGTTCCAGATAAAGAACCGATTCCCCCGGGGCGCCGTCAGCGCCACCAGCCGCAACTCACTGTGCACCGCCACACTGGCCGTGTAATGCCCCATGGCCTGCAACTGCTCATCCGCCACCGGAAACGCCACAAACGCCTGCCCTGGCCGCTTGATCGCCAGCAACTCCGACCGCTCATGAGAAGGCCCCATGAACTGCTGCCCCGCGAGGATCGTCCCGTCGCTGGCAATCCCCATGTGCCGCACACTGTTCATCTGCTGGTCCAAGGTCTCCTTGCTCAGCAGCGTCCCGTCACGGTTCATCAGGACCAGACTCGGCTCCATGGCATTCAGGTTCATCTCCACCCGGCTCTCGGCCTCGGTGCGAATCCCGCCGTTAGCCACCACCAGCGTCTCACCGTCAGGCATCCACGACACCTGATGCGGCCCGATCCCATGGGTAGAAATCTCCCCGGTGTGCACCAACCGCTCACCCTCAAACCGATACACACCCAGCAAACCGCGGCCCGGATCGGACGTGTCGTTCTCCGTGGCATACAGCCACTCGCCGTCCTTGTGCACCACCGCATGCCCATAGAAGTGGCGATTGGATTTGGAGGTAATGGTTTGCAGCAGCGCCCCATCACGCAAGTCGATCAGATAACTCTCGGTGCCCGGCCGACGGGCGACAAACAGTGCAATCGGCAGCGCCGGGTGGTTGATGATGTCATGGCAGCGCTGGCCAACCTGGGTGGCAAACACTTGCTTGCCGTCCAGGTGGAAGCCGACGGCGTAGTGTTTGCCATCACTGTCATCCCGCGCCGAGAGCAGCAGCGGGCTTTTGCCCTTCTGCTTGAACAGCGTCCAGCCACCCAGGGTGATTGCACTGAGCAGCACGCTACCGATCGCCAAAGCCTGTCGCCTGAGCATCATCAGTCACCGTCGTTGGCGTTAAAGCCCAGTTGGATGCCCAGCGCCTTGGCCAGCTCGCCTTCGTGCAGGCGGTGGACCACGTTGAGGCTGTCGTAGATATCGTTGAGTTGCTGGCGCCCGCCATCGTCAGCCAGCAGTTCATTCAACGTACGCTGGTTGCTGGCGAACAGTTTCAGGGACGCGGCATACGCGGCGTCGATCTTGTCAGCCAACGGCTTTTGATCGGCAGGCAACAGGCCACGCAGGCCTTTGTTGTCGACGCCGACCCACACGGTCTGGGCGGCAGCCAGGCTGGCCTCCAGGCTTTGCAGGGACGACTGGCTGCGCCATGCATCGGCCTGGAACGGTTGCGGGATGCCCTTGGTCTGGCGGCCCATCGGGGTGCCGAGTTTTTTCTTCAGGGTGTCCAGCGCGGTCACTTGAACCCGCAGCAAATCAGCGATGGCTTCGTGGGAATCGGCGTAGCGCTGGTTAGGAAACTTGGTCATCTGCGCCAGCATGCCGTCGGTGCTGTTCCAGCTCGACAGGATCTCTTCGGCGAGCAGTTTCTGGCGTTCGCCGATGGCCACCAGCAGCGGGCAGTAGCGGGCTTTTTGCGTCTCGTCCGCCAGGTCGGTCTTGGCGTCGTAGAGGATGTATTCGTAGGCCGACAGGCCTTGCACCACGACGCTGGATTTGGCCAGTGCGGCGGCATCGATTTGCGGTTGGGCGGTCACCAGTTGTTCGACCTGACGGCCCACCAGGTTTTTCTTGTCCGGCCAGAACTGCACCTGCCACGAGCGGTTGCCCTCGGCCAACGGGCCGATCAGCAGTGGTTGCAACTCGGCCCAGGCTTTTTGCGCGTGCAGGAAGTCGGCGCGGGCGGTCTCCAGGCTTTCCTTGCCCTGGCAGTAGGCCAGGGCGCTGACGGCCAGTTGGCGGTCGGCTTCAACCCAGCGGCTGTAGGTCGGCAGGATCACTTGCTTGGCGATGGCCGCCGAGGTCACCGCCTGCGGGTCCTGGGGCGAGCACGCACCCAGGGCGAGGGCGGCCAGGCTGGTGAACAACAACTTGGGACGGAACATGTCGAGCTCCCTTCTGTAATTAGGACAAAGCTTATAAAGAATTCAGAAATGCCAGCAACGCGGCGCGCTGCTCGGCATTGAACGACAACACATGCTGCTGCGCCGCCTGGGCTTCACCGCCGTGCCACAGCACGGCCTCCATCAGGTTGCGGGCGCGGCCATCATGCAAAAACTGGGTGTGGCCACTCACGGCTTGCGTCAGGCCAATGCCCCACAACGGCGGCGTACGCCAGTCGCGACCACCGGCCTTGAATTCGCTGCGGTTGTCGGCCAGGCCGTCGCCCATGTCGTGCAGCAGCAAGTCGCTGTAGGGGCGAATCACCTGATTGGCCAATTCAGGTTCGGCAGCCGTTGGCGCCGTGGTGAATTGCGGGGTGTGGCAGCCCTGGCAACCGGCCTGGTAGAACAGGTTTTTCCCGGCCAGCACCTGTGGCGCGTTGACGTCGCGGCGGGCGGGCACGGCCAGGTTGCGGGTGTAGAACAGCACCAGGCGCAGGATGTTGTCGCTGACCTCGGGCTCGCCGTCCGGGCCATTGCCGTTGGGCGCCTGTTTGCAGGCCACTTGTGCATCGGTGCAATCATCGAACGGTCTCAGGGACGTGGTGAGGCCCATATCACCAGAGAACGCGTGAACATTTTGTTGATTGAGGTTCGGTTGCCCGGCTTTCCAGCCAAATCGGCCGAGGACGGTCTTGTGTTGCGCGTCGTCCCAGACCCAATTCGCCCGTCCGACGAGGGCTTCCTTGTCGGCGGTTTTCGGGTCGGTGTTGCGCAGAATGTCGGCGTCGGCAATCGCTTCCAGCAAGCCCAGGCCGATCATCGGCGGGGCTACCCGTGCGGAGAAGCGCGTGTCGGGGTGCATCGGGCCGTAGCCGAGCTGGGTGATCTGCAGCGCCGGCTTGCGCAACTCCACCACGGTGCCGTCCTTGAAGCTGACATTGACCGGTGTGTAGTCGACCCGCACCTTGCCTTCCGGCGCAACGCCGGGCACGGCCATGTCCTGCAATTGCCCACCGTAGACGGGCTCGGGGACGACACCCAGTTGTTCGATGACCCTGGCATAGGGCGGCGCATCGGGAATCGACAGGCGCACCAGCATCGACACCGCGTTGGGCGCATCGGGCAACGGCGGATGACCACGGCCATCCTTGATATGGCAGTTCTGGCAGGCGTTGGTATTGAACAGCGGCCCCAACCCGTCGCGGGCGGTGGTGGTGGACGGGGCAATCACCCAGGGGCTGCGGAAGAAACTGTTGCCTACGCTGAAGTCCAGGCGCCGGGTGGGCGACAGGTTGGCCGAGGGCAGGGAGAAGGCGTTCTGATCGGTCTTCCTCACCGTTGTCGCACCGCCCGCGCGCGCTTCGCCCGGCTCCGCCTTGGTAAAGCGGGGCGCGTCATCGCAGGCACTCAGGCTCAGGGCCATCAACAGTGCAGACAGGCGAAGGGGCGAACGCGGCATCAGTCTTCCTGAACCTGGGCTGAAAATAAGGCCGCAAAGTCTAACAGGGCAGGGCGGATTGAATAAGAGCAATTATCGTTTGGTGGTATCCGATTCATTCCCGCTAGAATGACCGCACATTTTTCTCTGGAGGTGGCCAATGCAGGCTCTCGACGCTTTGCTCAACCGTGTTTCCGTGCCGCGACTGCTGGAACCGGCACCGACCCAGGAGCAGCGCGACCTGTTGTTCGCCGCTGCCATGCGCGCCCCGGACCACGGCCAACTGCGGCCCTGGCGCTTCCTGACGGTGGAAGGTGCGGCACGTGAGCGCATGGGCACGCTGCTGGCTGAAGCCGCTCGCCTGCAAGACGCCGACGCGCCCCAGGCGTTTATCGACAAGGCGCAAAATGGCCCGCTGCGTGCGCCGTTGGTTGTTGTCGTAATCGCTCGTCTGCAAGAACACTTCAAGGTGCCGAAGTCCGAGCAACTGCTGGCGGCGGCCTGTGCGGCCCATGGGATTCTGCTGGCGGCGTACGCCCAGGGGATCGGTGCGGTGTGGCGCACCGGTGAGTTGTCGTATTCGGCCCACGTCGCCAAAGGGTTGGGTCTGACAGCGGATGAGGAAGTGATTGGCTTCCTCTATCTGGGCACCCCACAAAACCCGCCGCGTACGGCCCCGAAAGAAGACCTGGCGCCGTTTGTGGCCGCCTGGACGGGTCAATAAGCAGCACAAATCTGCTTTGTGTGGGAGCCGGGCTTGCCCGCGATGCAGGCGCCTCGGTGTGTCAGTTACACCGAGGTGATGCTATCGCAGGCAAGCCAGCTCCCACATTGGGGCCTCACGGTTTAAACCCGAAACTGATCCATCAGCTTCATCTGCTGGCTGGCCAGCGCATTGAGTTGGCTGCTGATGGCCGCTGACTCGGTGGCTTGGCCGGTCAGGGTTTCGGTCACGGTGCGGATCGCCGAGACGTTGCGGTTGACCTCCTCGGCCACCGCACTCTGTTGCTCGGCGGCGCTGGCGATCTGCAGGTTCATGTCGCTGATCACCGTCACCGCATCGCTGATCTTGCCCAGGGCCTGCACCGCCTGGTGAATCTGCCCGGCATTGTTCTGCGCCTGGCTCTGGCTCGAATGCATGGTCGCCACCACCCCGCGGGTGCCGGTCTGGATGCGTTCGATCACCAGGCGAATCTCCTCGACCGAATCCTGGGTACGTTTGGCCAGGTTGCGCACCTCATCGGCCACCACCGCAAAACCGCGCCCGCTTTCCCCGGCGCGTGCGGCTTCAATCGCGGCGTTCAGGGCCAGCAGGTTGGTCTGTTCGGCAATGCTGCGGATCACTTCCAGTACCGAGCCGATCTGCTCGCTGTTCACCGCCAGGGCTTCGACCTCGGTCACGGCCTTGCTGACTTCTTCGGCCAGGGTGGTGATGTCGCGGGTGCTGCGTTCAATAATCTGCATGCCTTCCCGGGCTGACTGGTCGGCACCCCGGGCCGCGCTGGCGGCGTTGGAGGCGCTGTTGGCCACATCGTGGGCGGTGGCGCTCATTTCGTTCGAGGCCGTGGCCACCTGGTCGATCTCACGGAACTGCACCTGCATGCCTTCACTGGTCTGACGCGCGATTTCCGAAGACTGGTCGGCGGTGCCACGGGCTTCGGTGATGCTTTGCTTGATCTGCGCGATGGTCGGCTGCAGCTTGTCCAGGAAGCGGTTGAACCAGTTCACCAGTTCGCCCAGCTCGTCTTTTTTGGCGTAGGCCAGGCGCTGGGTGAGATCGCCATCGCCGCTGGCGATTTCCTTGAGCATGGCGGCCACGCTGTTGATCGGCCGGGTCACGCCGGTGGCCGTCAGCCAGATCAGCAGCAGGCCCAGCAAGCCGGCGGCTGCGCCCACCAGCAGCGCCTTGACGGTGCCACTGGCCTGGGCCTTGTCGAGTACGGCCTGGAGTTTGTGGGCGTCAGCCAGCAACACTTCCTTGGGCAGTTTGATGACGATGCCCCAGGACTTGGCGTCGGCAATCGGCTTGACCGGGTACACCGCGCGGATCGTGCCGTCTTCCTCGCGAATCTTGCGGGTATCGCTGGCCAACAGTTGCACAATCTCCTTGCCTTCGGCGCCGAGGGTGTCGATCAGGTTCTTGCCGACTTTGGCGGGTTCGCCGCTGTAGCCGGCGATCAGGCCCGTGCTGGAGAGAATCTCCAGGTGCCCGGCACCGTTGAACAGCTCTTTTTGCGCTGCATCGGTCGCGGCTTGCAGGGTGTTGAGGGCTAGGTCGACACCCACCACGCCGATCACTTTGCCGTCGACCAGCAGGGGCAGGGAAATGGTGGTCATCAACACCGGTTTACCGGCCACGGTGTCTTCATACGGGTCCAGCAGGCAGGTGTTGCGGGTATCCCGCGGGCAGGTGTACCAGATGTTGTAGGGCGTGCCGCTGAGGTTGAGGCTGGTCTTGGTCAGGTCGTCCTCGACCATCACCGTGTTCAGGCCCTCACCACCGGCGCGGCTCCAGTAGCTGGAAAAGCGGCCTTTTTCGTTTGAAGCCCGGGCGGCATCGTTGAGAAATTCGCTGTCCTTGCCGTCCAGAGCATTTGGCTCGAACGACAGCCAGATGCCGAGCACCTTGCTGTTGCGGTCGAAGGCGGTTTTCAGGCTGTGGTTGAGTTCTTCACGCAAGGCCCCGGCGTCCAGCGAGCGCTTGCCCGCCAGGCTGCGCAGGTCCTTGATCTGGTCGGCGAGGGCGGTGACCACCAACAGGCTTTCGCCGAAGGTCTTTTGCAGTTGCACCGCCTGTTCGGCGGCCTTGGCCTGCAACAGGTTCTGCACGCTGTCGGTGAGCATTCGCGAGCTTGAATCGCTGATCAGTTCATCGTTCTGGTTGGTCTGGTAGAGGTTCATGCCGACTACCAGGGCGATCACCCCCAGCAGGCAAAGACCGGACAGCAGCACGATTTTCAAGCGAATGGAGAGGGTGTCGAACATAGGTGTACCCGCGAATGGACTTATTGATCTGCAAGCTCACGCGAGTCCATTCGGCGCTATGCCCGGAACATCGGCTTGGGCCGGCGGTTCATGAGGGGAAGTCGATGAGCGGTAGGACGTTGTCAGGCGGGGTGTGGGAGGCGTTCCGGGCGTGACCAGATCCACAGGTTGCCCAGGCTCATCCCGGCGATGGCCAGGTAGATCGGCCAGCCGTGGTCGAGCATCACCAGCATCAGGCCGGCGCAGAGCAACATGCTCACTGTGGCACTGACCTTGGCGCGGCGGGCGATGATTTTGCCGTTGCGCCAATTGAACAGGATCGGCCCGAACAGCCGGTGGTTTTCCAGCCAGGCACTCAGGCGCGGGGAGCTTTTGGTGGCGGCCCAGGCGGCCAGCAGGATGAATTCGGTGGTGGGTAAGCCCGGTACCACAATCGCAACCAGGCCGATGCCCAGGCTGACGTAGGCCAGGAGGCCGAACAGGACGCGGGCGATTTTGGACGAGGATTGGGTTTTGCCGGTCATTTTAGTGGGGCTTGCAGGGTGGAGTGGGGTGCAGATTATAGGGATTGAAACCGGATCAAATGTGGGAGCTGGCTTGCCTGCGATAGCATCAACTCGGTCTTTCAGATACACCGAGGTGACTGCATCGCAGGCAAGCCAGCTCCCACATGGATTGGGTTTCTACAGAAAAATCAGGCCAGTTCAGGGGCGCTAGCGTACGCCTGTTCCAGCAACACGGTGAAGCGCACGAACGCATCCACCGCGCCTTTTTCCGCTTCGGCTTCTTCTTCGGCAGTGAGTTCCAGCGCGTCGAGGGTGCGGGTGAAGCTTTTCCAGCCTTGCGCACGACCGCCGGCCGGCTCGCCCAGGTGGCGGGCACCGAAGGTTTCGCTCAAGCCCAGGCCCACCGCACGCTTGATCAGAAACGCAGCGCCCAGCTTGGAGCCTTCAGACACGAACAGCCAGCCCAGGGCTTCGGCCTTGCTCGGGTTTTTCACAGCGCCGGCCACCGGGGCCGGGACTTCGGTGTCCAGGTCGCCCAGGTCCAGCCTGGCAGCCTCGGCGCGGCAGCGTTCGGCCAGGTCGGGGACGAGCTTGATCAGCTCGCGGTCGTTATACAGCGCCACCAGTTCCGACTGGAACAGGTACTGCGCGACCACGAAGCGGGCGAAGTTGGCCTGGGTTTCAAACGGTGCATGGGCCTTCACCAAGGCGTCGAGCTTGGTATGCGGCTCGTTGGTGATCTGGTTCAGGCGTTGGGAGCGCAGGCTTGGGCGTTCAGCAGTAGGAGAAGCAGTCATGAAGATGTCCTTGAGAAGAGGAAGCGTCTGGTTGCCAGGCTGTTATGAACTAGACGAACCAGAAGACGCGTCACAGTAAAAAATCCTCACCCCGGCGCAGATAAATTTCCAGCGGGGTGAGGCTCCATTGATCAGATGTCCCAGATCAGGTTGATCGCAAAATTGCGGCCTGGCTGGGTCAGGCGGTCCAGGTTGGCCGGCCCGGTCACGCCGGCTTCGCCCACGCTGTCGTAGCTGCGCACGTCATCCCAGTTCCAGTATTTCTTGTCGGTCAGGTTGTACAGGCCGCCGTTGATGGTCACGTCGTTGGTGACCTTGTAGAAACCGGTCAGGTCGACGATCCCGAAGCCCGGGGTCTTGAACGGGCCGTTGGCGCTGTTGCCGTCGGGGGCGAAGAAGGTGGTGCTGTCGACGCGGTCCTGTTTCTTGACCAGGGTCCAGCTGACCAGTGCACCGTAGTTCTGCTGGTCGTAACCCAGGCCGAACACACCCTTGAGCGGGTTGACGCTGTTCAGCGGCTCGCCGTTGTCGTCATTGCGTCCGTAGGTGTAGGCAACGGAGCCTTGGGTGTACAGGCCCTGCGGTGCGCCAAACACGTCGAGGTTCAAGCGGCCCTTGGCTTCCACGCCCTTGATGGTGGCGTGCTTGATGTTGTTGGCTTCGAACTGCTGGACGGTGCCGCCGGCGACCGAGGCGTCTTCATCGATGAAGTCACGGTACTTGTTGTAGTACACCGCCACGTCAAACGAGCCCGAGTCGAAGTTGCCGCGAATCCCGGTTTCGACACCGCGGCTGCTTTCCGGCTTGAGGTCCGGGTTGGGTTCCACGGTGTAGCCCTGTTGCAGGTTTTCAAAGCGGCCATACAAGGCCTTGGCCGACGGCGTGCGATAACCTTCGGCGTATTGGCCGAACCAGGTGTATTGCTCGGTCAACGCGTAAGTGATGCCGAACTTGGGCGTTACACGGTGCCAGTTCTTTTCCGAATCGCTGTGGTCGTAGATGCGGGTCGGGTCGACGGTGTTGAGGAATTCCTGGGTCAGCTTGGGTTTGAGCTGGATGTAGTCATAACGCACGCTGGGCAGGAAGGTCCACTTGTCCCAGGCGATCTGGTCCTGGGCAAACAATGCGTAGGAGTTGATGGTCGGGTCGGGGAAGTCGCTGGCTTTTTTCACGCTGTCGCTGGCCGTCGGGCTTGGTGCGCCGATGGCCGTGCAGCCGCCGCCGACTGCCAGGCAGGTCGCGGCGCCTTCACGGGAGCCGGTGACTTTCTGCTGCTTGAGGGTGGTGCCGTAGGTCACGACATGATTGGTTTCGCCGATGCTGAAAGCCTTGTCCAGTTGCGCGTCGAATACCCACTGTTTCTCTTCGTACAGGGTCTCGCGGGTGCGCAACACCTTGCGCGATGGCTGGTAGATTTCGGCGGTGGTCTGGTCGGTCTTGGCGATCTGGTAGTTGAGGCTGGTCTTGATGTGATCGGCAATCGGCGAGTCGAGGGCGAACTTGTTTTCGATGCCAAAACGTTCACGGGTGATGGTGTCGTTGCCCGTACGGCTGCGGTAATAGTTAAAGCCCCGGCCACCGACGAACGGGCCACCCACTGCGTTTTTCAGGTTGGTGTCGCGATCGTCCTTGAACTTCTCGTAGGTCAGGCCCAGGCGGTTCTCGTCACCGTAGTTCCAGCCCAGTTTGGCCAGCACGTTGGTGGTGCGTGCATCTTCCGGGTTGGCGCCGGTACGCGCGAGGCCGGTGGCGTTGTTGCCGTCGTAGGATTCCATTTCGTGGCCGTTGCGCTGGCTCAGGTGCAGCAAACCGTCGAAGTCCTGCACGCGGCCGGCGACGGTGCCGGAGGTCAGCCAGCTCTCGTCGGCGGAGCTGTAGCCGGTCTTCAGGCGTGCGCCAAAATCCTGGCCGGGCTTGATGATGTCGTCCGGGTCGAGGGTGAAGTAGCTCACCGCACCACCGATGGCGCTGCTGCCGTACAAGGCCGAGGCCGGGCCGCGCAGGATCTCCACGCGCTTGACGATTTCCGGGTCGACGTAGTTGCGGCGGGTCTTGGCGTACGGACCGTTGAAGAAGTTGTCCGGAACTTCGACGCCGTCCACCTGGGTGAGGATGCGGTCGCCGTCGATGCCGCGAATGTTGTAGCCGGCATTGCCGGAGCGGGTACCGGCACCGCCCACCGACACGCCCGGCTCATAGCGCACCAGTTCGCGGATGGTGTTGACGTTCTGGCGGTCCAGCTCCTCGCGGTCATGCACGCTCACGGTGCTGGGCACGCTGTCCACGGCCTGTTCCTGGCGGGTGGCGCTGATGGTCATTTGTTGCAGGGTGATGGCGCCGGCGGCGGCGCGTTTTTCCAGCACGATATTGTTGTTGCTCAGTTTGCGATAGCCCAGGTTGGTCCCCACCAACAGCCGGTCCAGGGCTTTATCTGCCGGCAACGAGCCACGTACGCCAGGGGATGACACACCCTGGCCCAACTCGGCGGGCAGGCCGATTTGCCAGCCAGTCACGGCGGTGAAGGCGTTCAGCGCCGAGACCAGGGATTGTTGCTCGATGCTGAAGCTGTAATTGCCCTGGCTGCGGGTGGCAGGCTCTGCGGCACTGGCGACCATGACGGGCGCACCGGCCATCAGGATGGCGGCGGTCAGCAGCGACAAGCCGTGGCGGCGAACGGGCGAAGAGGACCGGCGGTTGAAACGAGAGGACATCGAGAGCGCTCCGGAAGGTACGAATCTTATAGTTGCGACACTGAATCAAATAGGAATCAGTTGCATTGGCTATAACGAGACGTACCGCCTTGGGCTATCGAGTAAAAATAATTCTCATTTAGTTCAGGATCACCAGCGCCGGGTATTCCGAGAGCTTGGCCGAGGTGATGTGGGCCAGGGAGCGCACCACGTCCAGCGGCTGGTCGAGGCGGTAATTGCCGGTGACGGCGACGCTGGCGAGCTTGTCGTTGTTGTTGACGATCCAGCCGGGGTAGTAGCGGCGCAACTCGGCCAGCACTTCGCTCATCGGGCAGTTTTCGAAAATCAGCCGGCCGTCGATCCAGGCCAGGTCCTTGGTGGCATCGAGTTTGGCGGGTTGGCCGAAGCCCTTGGGCCCGATGCGGATACTTTCACCGGCGCTCAGGCGCACCCGCGCGTCGTCAAAGGTGTTGCTCAGGTCCACATCGCCGCGTTGCACCTGAACCTGGGCTTCACCGTTCAGGTAGCGCACGGCAAAGGCGGTGTCGCGCACACTGGCGCGCACCGGGCCGGCGTCGATTTCCAGGGGCAGGCCACGGCTGGGCAGCACCTCGAAAAACGCTTCACCCTGATACAGGCGGGCGATGCGCTGGTGGTCCTTGATGCTGCTGGAGAACGCGGAATTGGTGTTAAGCAGGACTTTGGAGCCGTCGTCCAGTTGCAGGCGCTGGCGCTCGCCCACCACGGTCAGGTGGTCGGCCTGCAGGCGCATTGGCAGGTTACTGAAGCTGAACAGGCCCAGCAGCAACACGGCGGCGGTGGCCAGGGGCTTCCAATGGGGTTTGATGCGGCGCCAGGCGCCGGGTTTGCGTGGCGCATTCAGGGCGACGGCCGCGCTGTGCACGGGCGCGCCGCCCCAGGCGGTCTGGGCCTTGATGAAGGCTTCGGCGTGCAGCGGGTCGCTGGCGAGCCAGGCTTCAAACTCGGCCTGCTGCCCGGGTTGCGGGCACTGCAAGGCGATCAGCCAGTCGAGGGCTTGGTCCATAGCCGTGTCTTGCAACACCTCATGAGCCAGCTCATGGGGGTGCAGTTTATTCGGATCCGTCACGGTGTTCCTCGGGTCTTCGCCACGTTTTAATCAATAGTCCTACAGACTGTGCCGACAAAGCTTAAGGGCGATCCAGTCTTTCGGCCACACCTATGCAGATGGCCATGATCAATTTCAGTTCCTTTTGTACGGTGCTCAGGGACACATCGAGCTTGTCGGCGATTTCCTGATAGCTGCAACCGTGCAGGCGGCTGAGGATAAAGATCTGCTGCTGGCGGGCGCTCAACTGGCCGAGGCTGACACTGAGTTGTTCCAGCAACTGCTCGGCCTGGATCGTGTCTTCGGGGGTGCTGACGGGGGAGGCGACGCTTTGCAGGATGTCCATCGGGACGTCTTCCTGCAGGGTGCGGGCCTGGATCCTGCGGGCACGCAGGTGGTCCAGCGCGAGGTTGCGCGCCGTCTGGTACACGAAGGGTTCGAGGTGGTCGATCGGCCGTTCGCTCAAGGCCCGGGTGACGCGCAGGTAGGTTTCCTGCAGCAGGTCCTCGGCGGTGCTGTGGTTATTCACCATCCGCTGCAAGGTGCGCAGCAGAATCACACGCTGAGTGAGGAAGACTTGGTTGAAGCGAGATTGGCTCACAGTGATACCAGACCGATTTGCAGCAAATGATAATGCTTATCATCAACTGAAATGGCAAGTGGCACATTGAGATGCGATGAAGATCCCTGTGGGAGCCGGGCTTGCCCGCGATGCAGGCAACTCGGTCTTTCAGTCAGGCCGAGGTGATGCAATCGCAGGCAAGCCAGCTCCCACAGGGGATATCAATGCCAAGTTATTCGGCGTTGCAGAGCGCCAGGCAGTTATCCAGCATACGGTTCGAGAAGCCCCACTCGTTGTCGTACCAGGCCAGCACTTTCAGCAGTTTGCCGCTGACCTTGGTGTGATTGGCGTCGAAGATCGACGAAAGCGGGTTATGGTTGAAGTCACTGGAAACCAGCGGCAGGGTGTTGTAGCCGAGGATTTTCGAGTGCTGGCTGGCTTCTTTCAGCAGCGCGTTGACTTGCTCGGCGCTGGCTTCTTTTTTCAGTTGCACGGTGAGGTCCACCAGCGACACGTTGATCACCGGCACACGCACGGCCATGCCGGTCAGTTTGCCTGCCAGTTCCGGCAGCACCAGGCCCACGGCTTCGGCGGCGCCGGTCTTGCTCGGGATCATGTTCTGGGTGGCCGAGCGCGCGCGGTACGGGTCGGTGTGGTAGACGTCGGTCAGGTTCTGGTCGTTGGTGTAGGCGTGGATGGTGGTCATCAAGCCGCTTTCGATGCCCAGCTCGCGGTGCAGCACCTGGGCCACTGGCGCCAGGCAGTTGGTGGTGCAGGAAGCGTTGGAGATGATCTGGTGGGATTGACGCAAAATGTCATGGTTTACCCCGTACACCACGGTGGCATCGGCGCCCTTGGCCGGGGCCGAGATGATCACCTTGCGCGCGCCGGCGGTAATATGGGCGGCGGCCTTGTCACGGTCGGTGAACAGACCGGTGCATTCAAAGACCACGTCCACCTTGTGTGCAGCCCACGGCAGGTCGGCCGGGTTGCGAATGGCACTCACGGCAATCCGGTCACCATTGACGGTCAGGCTTTCCTGATCGTGGGCGACCTCTGCATCGAAAGTACCGTGGACGGTGTCGTATTTAAGCAGGTGGGCATTGATCGAGCTGTCGCCAAGATCGTTGATGGCGACGATCTGCAAATCCTGACGGTAGCCTTGGGTATAAAGTGCGCGCAGGACATTACGGCCAATACGGCCAAAACCATTGATAGCGATACGTAGAGTCATTGGAAGGTGCCTGTCGTCGATTTGTTGTAAGAATTACAAGATTATTCGCATAAAAATAGAAAACAAGCCTTTTTAGTGGCAATATTTTGTTCAATCAACAACGAGTGACCTGAATCAACTGGTCCGATTGGTCAAGCAACACCCTGCCAACCTCTTCGCGGCGGGCGTTTGACCAGCATAGGAACGAGGGTCGCCACATCCGTTAGCCTGGAGTTCTATACATGCATCCCCGCGTTCTTGAGGTCACCGAACGGCTTATCGCCCGTAGCCGTGCAACCCGTGAGGCCTACCTTGCGCTCATTCGCGGCGCTGCCAGCGACGGCCCGATGCGCGGCAAGCTGCAATGCGCCAACTTTGCCCACGGCGTGGCCGGTTGCGGCACCGAAGACAAAAACAGCCTGCGCATGATGAACGCCGCCAACGTGGCAATTGTTTCGTCATATAACGACATGCTCTCGGCCCACCAGCCGTACGAACATTTCCCCGAGCAAATCAAAAAAGCCCTGCGTGAAGTCGGCTCTGTTGGCCAGTTCGCCGGCGGTACCCCCGCCATGTGCGATGGCGTGACCCAGGGCGAGCCGGGCATGGAGCTCAGCCTGCTGAGCCGCGAAGTGATTGCGATGTCGACGGCGGTAGCGCTGTCCCACAACATGTTCGACGCCGCGCTGATGCTGGGCATCTGCGACAAGATCGTCCCCGGCCTGATGATGGGCGCCCTGCGCTACGGCCACCTGCCGATGATCTTCGTCCCGGGCGGCCCGATGCCGTCGGGGATCTCCAACAAACAGAAAGCCGACGTACGCCAGCGCTATGCCGAAGGCAAGGCCACCCGCGAAGAGCTGCTGGAATCGGAGATGAAGTCCTACCACAGCCCGGGCACCTGCACCTTCTACGGCACCGCCAACACCAACCAGTTGTTGATGGAAGTGATGGGCCTGCACTTGCCGGGCGCTTCGTTCGTCAACCCGTACACGCCGCTGCGTGACGCCCTGACCCGCGAAGCCGCGCACCAGGTCACGCGCCTGACCAAGGCCAACGGCAACTTCACGCCGATCGGCGAGATCGTCGACGAAAAATCCATCGTCAACTCCATCATCGCCCTCAATGCCACCGGCGGCTCCACCAACCACACCCTGCACATGCCGGCCATCGCCATGTCGGCGGGCATCATCCTGACCTGGGATGACATGGCTGACCTCTCCGAGGTGGTGCCGACCCTGTCCCACGTGTATCCAAACGGCAAGGCCGACATCAACCACTTCCAGGCGGCGGGCGGCATGTCGTTCCTGATCCGCGAGCTGCTGGAAGCCGGCCTGCTGCACAATGACGTCAACACCGTGGCGGGTCATGGCCTGAGCCGCTACACCCAGGAACCGTTCCTGGTGGACGGCGAGCTGGTATGGCGTGAAGGCCCGATCGAAAGCCTCGACGAAACCATCCTGCGCCCCGTGGCCCGTGCGTTTTCCCCGGAAGGCGGTCTTCGCGTGATGGAAGGCAACCTTGGCCGTGGTGTGATGAAAGTCTCCGCCGTGGCCCTTGAGCATCAGATCGTCGAAGCGCCGGCCGTGGTGTTCCAGGACCAGCAAGACCTGGCCGATGCATTCAAGGCCGGCCAGTTGGAAAAAGACTTCGTCGCCGTGATGCGCTTCCAGGGCCCGCGCTCCAACGGCATGCCGGAATTGCACAAGATGACCCCGTTCCTCGGCGTGCTGCAGGACCGTGGCTTCAAGGTTGCCCTGGTAACAGACGGGCGTATGTCCGGCGCCTCGGGTAAGATCCCTGCCGCGATTCATGTCAACCCTGAAGCCCAGAGCGGCGGGCCACTGGCACGCGTGCGCGATGGCGATATCATTCGCGTGGATGGCGTCAAAGGCACCTTGGAGCTTAAGGTGGACGCTGAAGAATTTGCAGCGCGCGCGCCTGCCACGGGCCTCCTGGGCAATAACGTGGGGGCCGGTCGCGAGCTGTTTGCGTTTATGCGTTTGGCCGCGAGCTCCGCAGAGCAGGGCGCCAGCGCCTTTACCTCTGCCTTGGAGACACTTAAGTGAAGCTTGCGCTGGTCGGTGACATCGGTGGTACCAACGCCCGTTTTGCGTTGTGGCGGGATCAGGAGCTGCATTCGATCCGCGTCCACGCGACGGCGGATCATGCCAGCCCGGAAGAGGCGATCCAGGTCTATCTCAAGGAAGAAGGCCTGGCCATCGGCTCGATTGGCGCGGTGTGCCTGTCGGTCGCAGGGCCAGTGAGTGGAGATGAATTTAAATTCACCAACAATCACTGGCGCCTGAGCAAGACTGCTTTCTGCAAGACCTTGCAGGTGGACGAGCTGTTGCTGGTGAATGATTTCTCGGCCATGGCCCTGGGCATGACCCGCCTCAAACCCGACGAATTCCGTGTGGTGTGCGAAGGTACGCCGGAGCCCTTGCGCCCGGCCGTGGTGATCGGCCCTGGCACCGGCCTGGGTGTCGGCACCTTGCTCGACCTCGGCCATGGCCGTTGGGCCGCATTGCCGGGGGAGGGCGGCCATGTCGACCTGCCGGTGAGCAGCCCGCGCGAAGCCCAGCTGTGGCAGCACATCTACACTGAGATCGGCCATGTCAGCGCGGAAACCGCCTTGAGCGGTGGCGGTTTGCCCAGGTTGTACCGGGCGATCTGCGCGGTGGACGGCCATGAGGCGGTACTGGAAACCCCCGAGGCCATCACTGCCGCTGGCCTGGCGGGCGACCCGATTGCCCTGGAAGTACTGGACCAGTTCAGCATCTGGCTGGGCCGCGTGGCCGGTAACAACGTGCTGACCACCGGCGGTCGTGGCGGGGTGTACATCGTGGGCGGCGTGATCCCGCGTTTTGCCGATTTCTTTATCAAGAGTGGTTTTGCCAAGAGTTTTTGCGACAAAGGCTGCATGAGCGACTACTTCAAAGGCATTCCGGTGTGGCTGGTGACGGCACCGTATTCCGGTTTGACCGGGGCAGGTGTAGCGCTGGAGCAGGCATTTGCGTAGGCAGTGATGGCGCCATCGCAGGCAAGCCAGCTCCCACAGGGGAATGCATTCCAAATGTGGGAGCTGGCTTGCCTGCGATGAGGCCCTCCATAACAACGAATTATTAAGCCCGTCCCATCCCTAACAACAAGGACGACCCCCGTGAGCGTTATCAGTAAATCCATTCTCCTGGTCGACGACGACCAGGAAATCCGCGAGTTGCTGCAAACCTACCTCAGCCGCGCCGGTTTCCAGGTGCGTGGCGTGCCGGATGGTGCGGGGTTCCGCCAGGCGATGAACGAAGCGCCCTGCGACCTGGTGATCCTTGATGTGATGCTGCCGGACGAAGACGGTTTCAGCCTTTGCCGCTGGATCCGCCAGCACCCGCGCCAGGCCCAGGTGCCGATCATCATGCTCACCGCCAGTTCCGACGAGGCCGACCGCGTGATCGGCCTGGAGCTGGGCGCCGACGATTACATCGGCAAACCTTTCAGCCCCCGCGAGTTGCAGGCGCGGGTAAAGGCCTTGTTGCGTCGCGCCCAGTTTGGCCAGGAGCGCAGTGGTGGCGAGGTGCTGGTGTTTGGCGAGTGGCGCCTGGACATGGTCAGCCACCGGCTGTTCCACGTCGACGGCGAGGAAGTGATCCTCTCCGGTGCCGACTTTGCCCTGCTCAAACTGTTTCTCGACCATCCCCAGCAAATCCTCGACCGCGACACCATCGGCAACGCCACCCGTGGCCGTGACCTGATGCCCCTGGACCGGATTGTCGACATGGCCGTCAGCCGCTTGCGCCAGCGCCTGCGCGACACTGAAAAACCACCCCGGCTGATCCGCACCGTGCGCGGCAGTGGCTATCAATTGGCAGCCAGCGTGGTTGCCGGCAATGCCCACTGAGCGCCTGCGTGAACTGCGCCGGCGGATCCCGGTACCGCGCTCGCTGCTGGGGCGGATGTTACTGCTGACCCTGTTGGCGGTGCTGTTTGCCCAGACGTTGTCCAGCGTGATCTGGGTATCGCAACTGCGCGCCACCCAGCTCGAAGGCCTGGTGACGGCTGCCCGCAGCCTGGCGCATTCGATGACCGCCAGCGTCAGTTATTTCCGGTCCTTGCCGGTGGCGTTTCGGCCCTTGGTGCTGGACCAGTTGCGCAGCATGGGCGGTACGCGGTTTGTCGTGACCCTCAATGACAAACCCCTGGACATGGCCGTGTTGCCGCAAACCCCGCGCAAGCAGGCGGTGCTCGGTGCGGTCGAAGAAGTGTTGCGCCAGACCCTGGGCAGCGACGTGCATGTCTCGGTGGAGTTCGTCAGCGCCGAAGACCTGCGCATCTTCAACGCCGGCTTGAAACTCGATGAACTGCCGCGTTCCTGGGCGCATTACGCGCTGACCCTGGAGCCGGTCAATCCGCCGGTCCTGGTGACTCAGATCCAGCTGGCCCAGGGCGAATGGCTGTACATCGCGTCCTTGTTGCCCGAACCCTACACCAGCCTTGAAGAACAAGGCCTGCCGTCCCAGCAGGTGTGGTTCATCGTGCTCACCAGCGGCTTCCTGCTGCTGTTTATCGGCCTGCTGGTGCACTGGCAGAGCCGGCCGCTCAAGCGCCTGGCACGGGCCGCGCGTGACATGTCCCTGGGCGCCGACGTGGAGCCGGTGGCCGAAGGCGGCGGCAGCGAAGTGGTGGAAGTGGGTCGTGCGTTCAATGCGATGCGCGAACGCATCAGTCGTTACCTGACCGAACGCAGCCAGCTGTTCAGCGCGATTTCCCACGACTTGCGCACACCCATCACGCGCTTGCGGTTGCGGGTGGAGTTGCTGGAAGACGAGAACCTGCAAACCAAATTCGGTCGCGACCTGGATGAGCTGGAGTTGCTGGTCAAGGGCGCGTTGCAGTGTGTGAAAGACACGGACATCCACGAGAACATCGAACCGGTGGACCTCAACCACGTGCTCGACTGCCTGGTGGAGCCGTACCTGGCGCCCAATGGCAACGGCCGCGTGACCCAGCATGGCCGTGCGCTCACCACCTATCCGGGCAAGCCGCTGGCGCTCAAGCGCTGCATCGGCAACCTGATCGACAACGCCTTGAAGTACGGGCAGAACGCCCATTTGCATATCGAAGACGATGGTGCGGAATTCATCCTTCACGTCGATGACGAAGGCCCGGGTGTGCCGGAGCAGCGCCTGGAGCAAGTCTTTGAACCGCACTTCCGTTTGGCCGGGCAGCAGCAGGGGTATGGGCTGGGGCTGGGCATTGCCCGCAACATTGCCCACAGCCACGGGGGAGAAGTGAGTTTGCAGAATTTGCGCGAGGGTGGGTTGCGGGTGACCTTGCAACTGCCCCGCAGCCTCGATTAGACGCCACTAATACCGGAACTGATTGAACACTTGTGGCGAGGGAGCTTGCTCCCGCTGGGGCGCGAAGCGGCCCCAAAAGATGGGACTGCTGCGCAGTCCAGCGGGAGCAAGCTCCCTCGCCACATTAGTTATAACTGCGGTTAAAGGCTCTGGCGCAGCCGGGCCAGATCGCGCAACGGCGGCGCCCCAAACAGCCGGCTGTATTCGCGGCTGAACTGCGAGGCGCTTTCATAGCCCACCCGATAGCCCGCCGCCGAGGCTTCCAGGCCTTCGGCGATCATCAGCCGCCGAGCCTCCTGCAAGCGCAACTGCTTCTGATACTGCAACGGGCTCATGGCGGTCATCGCCTTGAAGCGGTGGTGCAAGGTCGAGACGCTGAGGTTCACTTCCTTGGCCAGGTCATCAATGCGCAAGGGCTGTTCGTAGTTGCCGTTCAACCAGGTGATCGCCTGGCTGACCCGATGGCTCTGACTGTTGGCGACGGCGATTTCATACAGCCGATAACCCTGTGGGCCACGCAACAAGCGATAGAGAATTTCGCGATTGATCAACGGCGCCAGCATCGCGATGTCTTTCGGTGTGTCCAGCAAGCGCGTCAGGCGCAACACGGCGTCGAGCAACTGGTTGTCCAGGCGGTCGACATACATCCCCCGGGACGTCGGGCGAGTAGGCACACCCATGGGGCCGGCCTCGGCAATCAGCGCGGTGATTTGCGCCGGGTCGATGTTGACCCGAATCGACAGGTTGGGGTCTTCCGGCGTGGCATCGAGGATACGCCCGGCCACCGGCATCGACACCGAGAACACCAGGTAATTGAGCGGGTCGTAGGCGAAGACCTCATCCGCCAGGCGCACTTCCTTGCTGCCCTGGGCGAGAATGCACAGTGCAGGCTCCACCAGGACCGGCATGAAATCCCGTGGGGTGTTGTGGCGGTTGAGGTACAGCGAAGTGATCGCCGTGCCGTAGGAACCATCCTCCCAGGTATGCCGGCGCACGATGCCGGCGAGTTCTGCGCGCTGCTTTTCCATATCGGCGTCGAGGGGTGTGGAGCGAAGTTCTGGCGACGACATGGGACATCCTCGGGTGCTTTTGACGATGGGCACAGCTTAAAGGCGGCTTTGCAAAAAGCGGTACTTCGATTCTGCACAATCCTTGCCTGATCCTGCGAAAATTCGTGAATCAGGCAAGCCGGAGGCTGTCATGCCCCTGAAATACGGCAGTCATGCCGGGAATAAAATCCGCAGGCCGATTGCTATATCTACGCATCTCGCAGGATTGTGCAATAAGCCGGCAGGAATCGACTAACCGTATACGCACCTGCGCCCGTATCTTTGATCCTGTGGCAACACGCCCTCACAGTGCTTGCCGAGCATCACTTCTCAACGGGAGAGTCGAACATGTCCACCCCCATTCCCGCGAGCCATATGGCCTTTATCCGTGCCCGTACCGGGTACAGCACCGAACTGGGTGCACGCTTGAGCAGTTTGATCGAACCGGGCCGTCAGGCTCCGGGCTGCCTGCAATTCTCGTTGCAGCACTCCCTGGCCGACCCGGATGTGTGGTTGGTGTCGGGCTTCTGGAGCAGCCAGCAGGCGATGAGCGCCTACTTCAGCTCGCCGGCGCTGATGGTCTTCACCGAGTTGTTGAATGACATGGTAGTGCGCAGCATGGACTTCCAGACCTTCACCGACGCTTCGGCCGTCAACGCCTATGGTGAGTACCTGCAACTGGCGGGCTAGTGCTTTAGAATGGCCGCCTTTCCCATTGGCCAGGACCTGCAACATGGCACGTAAAGAGTTTGCCCACCACGAAGCCGTTTCCGCCTTGGTGCGTGAAGATGAGGGTGGCTATAGCGCCGCCATCGCCGTCAAGGCGCTGGATGGCATGGGTGCACCGCGCTTTCACAAGATCCTCGATGGACAAACCTTCAAGACTGCCGATGACGCTGATGATGCGGCTGCCCGGCAACTGGAGCGCCTGGTCGATGTTGACGAAGAAGGCCAGTTGACCTGGGCGGCGGTCGTGTAGGAGCGAGCTTGCTCGCGAAAAACCGGAGAGCGCCGTTGGGTGTCAGGCTCCCCGCGTTATCGTTAACGACCATCGCGAGCAAGCTTGCTCCTACGGTCGGTACATCTTGAACAAGGCCTCTGGCCCCAACTGAAAATAATCCGCCGGGCCGCCTCCACGCAGGATCGGCTCGGCGGCAGCGGTGTCGTACACCCCGTCTTTCAGCAGCCATTTGGCGATATGCACCGCAACCACCTCGCCAAGCACCAGCCAGCTTGGCACCAGCTCCTTGTCGGCGCGCTGCAGCTGAATGATCTGCGTCACCTTGCACTCGAACGACACCGGGCTCTCACCCACGCGAGGCACGGCGATCACCTTCGACGCCACCGGCGTCAAGCCGGCCAATTCAAACTCGTTGACCTCGGGCGATACCGGCGCGCAACTCTGGTTCATCTGCTCGGCCAGCGGGCGGGTGGCCAGGTTCCACACGAATTCGCCGGTCTGTTCGATATTGTTCAGGCTGTCTTTGCGCCCGACACTGGAAAACCCAATGATCGGCGGAATGTAGTTGAAGGCGTTGAAGAAACTGTAGGGCGCGAGGTTCAGGCGGCCCTGACTGTCGTGGGACGAAATCCAGCCAATCGGGCGCGGGCCGACAATCGCATTGAACGGGTCATGGGGCAGGCCGTGGCCGTTGGCGGGTTCGTAGAAATGGATATCGTCGGACATGGCCGGGGTTCCTGCTGCGCGGTTCGGGGGAGGGCATCATAGTGCACTGAGGCGAAGTCTTAGCCAATGAAAAGGGGCCGTGTCATCTACTGACACGGCCCCTTTTTTACACCTGCAGAACCCTTAGTCCGTGGTAATCCGCGAATGCTTGCGGGTGTCCTTCATGGTCACATACACCAACAGCGACACTGCAATACACGCGGTGACGTACCAGTAGTAGCCGGTTTCCATGCCAATGCTCTTGAACCACAGCGCGATGTATTCAGCGGTGCCGCCGAAGATCGACACGGTCAGTGCATACGGCAGGCCAACGCCCAGGGCGCGGATTTCGGTAGGGAACAGCTCAGCCTTCACCACCGCGTTGATCGAGGTGTAGCCACTGACGATGATCAGCGCCGCCATGATCAGGAAGAACGCGCCCCACCAGGTCTGGATGGTGTGCAGGGTGGTGAGGATCGGCACGGTGAACAGGGTGCCGAGGACGCCGAAGGCAATCAGGATCGGCCGACGGCCAACCTTGTCCGACAGCCCGCCGATGATGGGTTGCAGGCACATGAACAGAAACAGCGTCGCCGCCGAAATGGTGGTGGAGTCGGAGATGCTCATGCCGACCGTGTTCACCAGGTATTTCTGCATGTAGGTGGTGTAGGTGTAGAACGCCAGGGTGCCGCCCATGGTCAGGCCGACCACGGTCATCAGTTCCTTGGGGTGGCGCATCAAGGTGCGCATGGCGCTTTCCTTGGCCTTTTCTTTCTTGGTGAACGACTCGGTTTCTTCCATGCCGCGACGCAGGTACAGCGCCACTACCGCGCACAGCGCGCCGATGGCAAACGGGATACGCCAGCCCCAGTCGTACAGCTGCTCGGTGGTGAGGGTCTGTTGCAGCACGATTAGCACGCCAAGGGCGATGAGCTGGCCAGAGATCAGGGTTACGTACTGGAAGCTGGAGTAGAAGCCCCGACGTTCCTTGGTCGCCATTTCGCTGAGGTAAGTGGCGGAGGTGCCGTATTCGCCCCCGACCGACAGGCCCTGCAGCAAGCGGGCAAACACCAGCAGGATCGGTGCGCCGATGCCGATGGCTTCATAGCCCGGGCTCAGGGCAATCAGCAGCGAGCCGAAGCACATCAGGTACACCGAGGCCATCAAGGCTTTTTTGCGGCCAACCTTGTCGGCGTACAGGCCCATCAGCCAGCCACCGATCGGGCGCATCAGGAAGCCCACGGCGAAGATCGCGGCGGTGTTCAGGAGTTGGGCGGTGGTGTCGCCTTTCGGGAAAAAGGTCTTGGCGAAGTACAGCGAGAATGCGGCGTAGACGTACCAGTCGTACCACTCGACCATGTTGCCGACCGATCCGCTGAAGATCGACTTGATCCGGCTGGAGGTGGTGCGTGTTTTTGCCGGCGCAGCCGCCGACCCCAGAGGCAGGGAGTTGGAGTTATCCATTTAAGGATCCTTCATCTAATTGTTTTTGTGGAGCGCGCGCTAGCGCAGCCTGGTCGGGGCTATAGCAGGAGCTGTGCCAAACAGGTGAAGGCCCGGTCTAGAAGGGTTTGCGGAAATTTTTGAGCGGAAAGTTGCTGATGAATCAAGGGGCGTGAGCGGAAATCCGCTTATGGTTGCGGGCCTCATCGCAGGCAAGCCAGCTCCCACCCTTTGACTTGTGAATACATTCAAAGGTGGGAGCTGGCTTGCCTGCGATGGCGCCCTACCCGGCGATACAAGAACCGGTTTAGAGGAACGAGTCCCGCGCCAAGCCATGGCGCTGCATCTTTTCATTGAAGGTGCGCCGGGGCAGTTGCAGTTCGGCCAGCACCGCCTTGATATCGCCTTTGTGCCGGGTCAGCGCGGCTTTCAGGCAGTGGGCTTCAAATGCTTCCTGCTGGGCCGCCAGGGATTGCCCGGCTTCGATGCCTTCCGGCTCCGGTTCACCCAGCCCCAGTACCTGGCGCTCGGCGACGTTGGCCAGTTCCCGCACATTGCCCGGCCAGTCATGGCTGAGCAGGCGGCCCAGCGCCGACCCGCTCAACGGTGCAAAGTTGCGGCCCAGGCGTTCGGCGGCGCTGTGTGCGAAGTGCTCGAACAGCAACGGAATGTCTTCCCGGCGCTCGCGCAGCGGTGGCAGGCGCAGTTGCGCGACGGTCAGGCGGTAGGCCAAATCCTCGCGAAAGCGTCCGGCACGGGCTTCATCCAGCAGGTCCGGCTTGGTGGCGGCGATGATCCGCAAGTCCACCTTGATGCTTTGATTGGAGCCGAGCCGTTCCAGCTTCTGCTCCTGCAACACCCGCAGCAATTTCACCTGCTGGGCCAGGGGCATGCTTTCGATTTCATCAAGAAACAGCGTGCCGCCGTCGGCGTATTCCAGCTTGCCAATGCGCTTGCCCTGGGCGCCGGTAAACGCGCCACTTTCATGGCCGAACAGCTCGGCTTCAAACAGCTGCTCGGGAATTGCCGCGCAGTTCAGCGCCACAAATGGCTTCTTGGCACGAGGGCCGAAATCATGCAGGCAGCGGGCGACCAGTTCCTTGCCGCTGCCGGTTTCGCCGCGAATCAGCACGTTGACCGGCAGGCCGGCCAGGTCCAGCACTTGGCGGCGCAGGTTCTGCAAGCCCCGGGACACTCCCAGCAAGCTGGATTCCAGCTGGGCGCGGTGATCGGCCTGTTGATGCAGGCGGCGGTTTTCCAGCACCAGGCCGCGCTTGTCCAGCGCCCGGCGCAGGCTGCTGAGCAGGGCTTCGGGGCTGAAGGGTTTTTCGAGGAAGTCGTAGGCGCCATCGCGCATGGCTTCGACGGCCATCGGCACATCGCCGTGGCCGGTGAGCAGAATCACCGGCAGGTCGGCGTCGCGCCGCTGCACTTCGGCCAGCAACTCCAGCCCGCTGAGGCCGGGCATGCGCACATCGCTCAGGATCACCCCGGGAAAATCCCTGGGCAACTGCGCCAGGCATTCCTCGGCGCGGCTGAACAGCTGCACCTCAAAGCCCGACAGGCTCAGCCATTGCTCGACGGCCGTGCGAATGCTGGCTTCGTCATCGACCACAATCACCGCATTCAACATAGTTCTGGCGTCTCCAGGGCGATGGGCAAGGTCAGGGTAAAGATCGCCCCGTCACCTTGATTGCCGGCGCTCAGGCGGCCGCCGAGTTCGTGGACGATAGCGTACGACACTGCAAGGCCCAGGCCGAGCCCGTCGCCCACCGGTTTGGTGGTGAAGAACGGGTCGAACACGCTGTTGAGGTGTTCTTCGGCAATCCCGCCGCCGCTGTCGCTGACGGTCAGGCGCCACAGTTGCTGGTCGGCGTGCAGACGGATCTCCAGGCGCTTGCGCGGCTTGTCGGCCATGGCGTCGAGGGCGTTGCGCAGCAGGTTGATCATTACCTGTTCCAGGCGAATCGCGTCGCCGCGGACCCAGGCCGGGCGGGTCAGGTCGAGGACTGTGCCGATGGCTTCGTCCCGCAGGCGGGCGTCGAGCAAGTGCAGGGACTGGTCCACCACCGTGGCCAGGTCGAGGCGTTCGCGCAGGCCGCTGGGGCTCTTGCGGGCGAAGGTCTTGAGGTGGCCGGTGAGGGCGGCCATGCGCGTGAGCATGTCGTCCAGCGGGGTCAGGGCCTGGTAGGCGTCGTCCACCCGGCCGTGGTCCAGCAGCAGCCGCAGGGTTGCCAACTGCATGCGCTGGGCGGTCAGCGGCTGGTTGATCTCGTGGGCCAGGGCTGCGGACATCTGCCCCAGCGCCGCGAGCTTGGCGGACTGCACCAGGCCATCCTGGGCGGTGCGCAGTGCGCGGGTGCGTTCTTCCACCAGTTGTTCAAGTTCTTCACGGCTGCGCTGGCGCAAGCGGGCCAGGCGCCAGCGTTGGGTCAGGAACAGCACCAGGAACACCAGCGCCAGCCACGAACCGGCGGCAGCGAGGCCGGCGTTGCGTTGGTCTTCAAAGGCAACCTGTGGCTTGCGCAGCAGGTGCAAGGTCCAGCCTTCGGCCTTCAGCGGCAGGGATTCCCAAATGTAGTTGGCCTTGCCGTCGGGGCCGTCGACGCGCATCAGGTGGCTGTTTTCGTCAAAGCGCTGCAAGGCTTCGGCGTCCAGCGGCAGCAGTTGTTTCTTGTCGTATTGGCGCGTGGCCTTGAGTTCGGCGTGGTCGCTGTCCGACAACGGGCGCAGCGCGCGGTAGCGCCAGCCCGGCTGGTTGGCGATAAACACAATGCCCCGGGCATCGCTGACCAGCAGCAGGTCATTGCCCTGGGCCCATTCGCGCTCCAGTTCGGGGAATTCCAGCTTGACCACCATGGCGCCGAGGAACTGTTCGTTCTCGCCCACCACCGCGCTGGAGAGAAAATACCCGGGAATCCCGGTGGTCACGCCCACCGCATAAAAACGCCCGGTGCCCTGGCTCAGCGTCTGGCTGAAGTAGGGGCGAAACGCGTAGTTGTGTCCCACATAACTGCTGGGCAGGTTCCAGTTACTGGCGGCCACGGCCAGGCCGTTGCGGTCCATCAGTTCCAGGGTGGAAGACTGGGCAGCACCGTTGATGCGTTCCAGTTTGCGGTTGAGCAAATCCTGGGTGGCGGTGTCCAGCGGGCCTTTCAAGGCGCTGATCATTTCCGAGTCGAGGGCCAGCACGGCGGGCAGGGCGCGGTAGCGTTCGATCAGGGTGTGCAGCGAGTTGCCATAGAGCATGAGCTGCTGATTGGCGCGGGCGGCGTCGTCCACCAGGGCCAGGCGTTCGGCGTGGCGGGTGGCCAAGGCGGCAGCCAGCATCGCACCGGCAATGATCAGCAGGGAGTAGAAGGTCAAACGCAACGGGCGGGGAATCGCGATCATACGAAGATGAACAGTGCAATTGGGGGCGAGCACCATAGCATGAGGCGCATGGCTGTTGTGGCGAGGGAGCTTGCTCCCGCTGGGGCGCGTAGCGGCCCCAAAAAAATGGGAGCGCTGCGCACTGGAGCGCCAGCCCGGTCCAGCGCGAGCAAGCTCCCTCGCCACAGTAAGAGGTGTATGGCATAAAAAAGGCGACCGCATTGGTCGCCTTTTATCCCACAGGGGAAATGCTTACTGCACTTCTACCGCCAGGCTTTCACTGATCTTTTTCTGCCAGATGGCAGGACCTGTGATGTGTACCGACTCGCCCTTGCTATCAACGGCAACGGTGACCGGCATGTCTTTCACGTCGAACTCGTAGATCGCTTCCATGCCCAGTTCGGCGAATGCCACCACGCGGGATTTCTTGATGGCCTGGGCCACCAGGTAAGCCGCGCCGCCCACTGCCATCAGGTAAACCGCCTTGTGGTCCTTGATCGCTTCGATAGCGGTCGGGCCGCGCTCGGATTTGCCGATCATGCCCAGCAGGCCGGTTTGCTCGAGGATCTGGCGGGTGAACTTGTCCATCCGCGTGGCGGTGGTCGGACCGGCAGGCCCAACCACTTCTTCGCGCACCGGATCAACCGGGCCGACGTAGTAGATGAAGCGACCCTTGAGGTCCACCGGCAGGGTTTCGCCCTTGTTCAGCATCTCGACCATGCGCTTGTGCGCCGCGTCGCGACCGGTGAGCATCTTGCCGTTGAGCAACACGGTTTCGCCCGGCTTCCAGCTCTGCACGTCTTCCGGGGTCAGGGTGTCGAGGTTGACGCGACGGGCCGACGGGCCGGCTTCCCAGACGATTTCCGGGTAGGCGTCCAGCGGTGGCGCTTCCAGCGACGCAGGGCCCGAACCGTCGAGCACGAAGTGCGCGTGACGGGTGGCGGCGCAGTTGGGGATCATGCACACCGGCAGCGAGGCCGCGTGGGTCGGGTAGTCCATGATTTTCACGTCGAGCACGGTGGTCAGGCCACCCAGGCCCTGGGCGCCGATGCCCAGTTGGTTGACCTTCTCGAACAGCTCCAGGCGCATCTCTTCGATACGGTTGGACGGGCCGCGCTTTTTCAGCTCGTGGATGTCGATGGATTCCATCAACACTTCCTTGGCCATCACGGCTGCCTTCTCGGCGGTGCCGCCGATGCCGATTCCGAGCATGCCCGGTGGGCACCAGCCGGCGCCCATGGTCGGAACGGTCTTGAGTACCCAGTCGACGATCGAGTCGGACGGGTTGAGCATGGCCATTTTCGACTTGTTCTCGGAACCACCGCCCTTGGCGGCCACGTCCACTTCCACGGTGTTACCCGGGACGATGGAGTAGTGGATCACCGCAGGGGTGTTGTCCTTGGTGTTTTTACGCGCACCGGCCGGGTCGGCGAGGATCGAAGCCCGCAGGACGTTTTCCGGCAGGTTGTAGGCCTGGCGCACGCCTTGGTTGATCATGTCGTCCAGGCTCATGGTGGCGCCATCCCAGCGCACGTCCATGCCTACACGTACGAATACGGTGACAATCCCGGTGTCCTGGCAGATCGGGCGGTGGCCGGTGGCACACATGCGCGAGTTGATCAGGATCTGTGCCATGGAGTCACGGGCCGCTGGCGATTCTTCGCGCAGGTAGGCTTCGTGCATCGCCTGGATGAAGTCAACGGGATGGTAATAGGAAATGAATTGCAGGGCGTCGGCAACGCTCTGAATCAGGTCGTCTTGCTTGATCACGGTCATGAGTCGCGCTCCTCTATAAGGGAACATTCAATAAAGGTGTCTTCAGTAAGGTGAATCGGTCGGCTGAAGGCACCTTTCCAAGGCACGCCGTATGGTGCAGGCGCGACGCTAAAAAGGCGCGGCAGTATAACCCGCCGCGGTGGCCGATACACCCGACTATGGTCATGAATGCCAGGCCCGATTCACCGTAGGAGCGAGCTTGCTCGCGAAAAACGTGAATCTGATGGGTTTCGTCAGGCGCCCCGCGTTATCGTTAGCGACCTTCGCGAGCAAGCTCGCTCCTACAGTTGAAGAGTTTTATGCCTGAACTTCACGTCGGCGAACGCCACTGGTCGGTAGCCACCGGCAGCAACCTGCTGGATGCCCTGAACCAGGCGGGTGTGGCCGTGCCCTATAGCTGCCGCGCCGGCAGTTGCCATGCCTGCCTGGTGCGTTGCCAGGGCGATATCCAGGACAATCAACCGGATGCCCTGAGCCCGGCGCAACGCCAGGACGGCTGGCGCCTGGCCTGCCAGTGCCAGCTCACGGGGGACGTGCAGGTCGCGGCGTTTGACCCGCTGCGTGACGGGCTGCCGGCGACGGTGCTGGGCGTCGACTGGTTGAACCCGAGCGTACTGCGCCTGCGGCTGCAACCCGAACGCGGCCTGCGCTACCGGGCGGGGCAGCATCTGGTGCTGTGGGCGGGCAGCGTTGCGCGACCTTACTCATTGGCCAGCCTGCCCCAGGAAGACCCGTTTCTCGAATTTCACATCGATTGCCGCCTGCCCGGTGAATTCAGCGATGCTGCCCGCCGGTTAAAGGTTGGCGACAGCCTGCGCCTGGGTGAACTGCGGGGCGGCGCGTTGCAATACGATCCCGACTGGCAATCCCGGCCGCTGTGGCTGCTGGCCTCGGGCACCGGACTTGGCCCGCTGTGGGGCGTGTTGCGCGAGGCCCTGCGCCAGGATCACCAGGGCGCCATCCGGGTCATTCACCTGGCTCATGACGCAAACGGTCATTATCTGGCCGGGCCTTTGGCGCAGCTGGCTGCGGCGCATCCGAACGTGACGGTTGAGCTGTGGACAGCGGCTGAGGCAACCGAGGCTTTGGCGCAACTGCGGCTTGTTTCCCGGCAAACTCTGGCCTTACTCTGCGGGCACCCTGCCAGCGTCGAGGCCTTCTCCAAGCGCCTGTTCCTGGCCGGACTGCCGCGCAATCAACTGCTGGCCGATGTGTTCCTGCCCCGTGGTTGAGCGCTGAACTTTCCAGCCGCGAGATTTGCCATGACCGATGCCATCCTGCAGCAACGCGAACGCGGGTTGCTGATCCTGCAGCTCAACCGCCCGGACAAGAAAAACGCCCTGACCCGCGCCATGTACAGCCAGCTGGCCGAGGCGCTGGAACAGGCCGATGCCGATAACGGCGTCAATGCCGTGTTGATCCAGGGCAGCAGCGAATGCTTCACCGCCGGTAATGACATCGGCGACTTCCTTGAACAACCACCGGCGGATCTCGACAGCCCGGTGTTTCACTTCATGCGCAGTTTGCTCAATTGCCGCAAGCCGGTGATCGCAGCGGTGGCAGGCGTGGCGGTGGGGATTGGTACCACGCTGCTGCTGCATTGTGACCTGGTGTATGTGAGCCGGGATGCGCGGTTGCGCATGCCGTTCGTCAACCTGGGGCTGTGCCCGGAGTTTGGCTCCAGCTTGATCCTGCCGCGCTTGTTGGGGCATGCCAAGGCGGCGGAATTGTTACTGCTGGGTGAAGGGTTCAGCGGTGAGCAGGCGGCTATCTGGGGCATCGCAACCGAAGCACTGGGCAGCGGTGAATCTGCCTTGGCCAAGGCGCGGGAAGTCGCCGGACGGTTCGAAACCCTGGCGCCGGGCGCGGTGCAGGTCAGCAAGCATCTGATGAAAAGCGTTGATCGTGAGCAGTTGCGCAGGGTGATCGAGGAGGAGGGGGCGTTGTTTACCCAGCGGTTGAAGTCGCCGGAGGCGATTGCGGCGTTGTCGGGGTTTATCGCCAGGCGATGAAGTGTTGTGGGAACGGGCCTCATCGCAGGCAAGCCAGCTCCCACAGTTGACCGAGTTGACTTGAAGAAGCGCGATTAACTGTGGGAGCTGGCTTGCCTGCGATGAGGCCCTGCCAGCCAATGGAACATCCCGATCTGCAATGCAAAAAGCCCCGCCATTCACATGGCGGGGCTTTTGTTTTTCAGCGTGTCACTCAGACCATTGGGTCGCCAACGTGCAGGATCTTCATGCCGTTGGTGCCGCCGATGGTGTGGTAGCTGTCGCCCTTGGTCAGGATGACCCAGTCGCCTTTCTCTACTACGCCGCGCTTGAGCAACTCGTCGATCGCGGCCTGGCTGACTTGCTCAGGCGGCAGCGATGCCGGGTCGAACGGTACGGTGTAGACACCACGGAACATGGCCGCGCGGGCCTGGGTTTCGCGGTGCGGGGAGAATGCGTAGATCGGGATCGAGGAACGAATGCGCGACATGATCAACGGCGTGTAGCCACTTTCGGTCAAGGCGATGATCGCTTTCACGCCCGGGAAGTGGTTGGCGGTGTACATGGCGGCCAGGGCGATGCTCTGGTCGCAGCTTTCGAACACTTTGCCGATGCGGTGGCTGGAGGTCTTGCTGGTCGGGTGCTTTTCAGCGCCGACGCAGATGCGCGCCATGGCCTGCACAGCTTCCAGCGGGTACGGGCCTGCAGCACTTTCAGCCGAGAGCATCACGGCGTCGGTGTAGTCGAGCACGGCGTTGGCCACGTCGGACACTTCGGCACGGGTTGGCATCGGGTTCTGGATCATCGACTCCATCATCTGGGTCGCAACGATCACCGCTTTGTTGTGGCGACGTGCGTGCAGGATGATTTTCTTCTGGATACCGATCAGCTCGGCGTCGCCGATTTCCACACCGAGGTCGCCACGGGCAACCATCACGGCGTCGGAAGCCTTGATCAGGCCGTCGAGGGTTTCGTCATCGGCCACGGCTTCGGCGCGTTCGATCTTCGCCACCAGCCAGGCAGTACCGCCGGCTTCGTCGCGCAGTTTACGGGCGTATTCCATGTCGGCAGCGTCGCGCGGGAAGGATACCGCGAGGTAGTCCACTTCCATTTCGGCGGCGAGCTTGATGTCGGCCTTGTCTTTTTCAGTCAGGGCTGGAGCGGTCAGGCCACCGCCGCGGCGGTTGATGCCTTTGTGATCCGACAGCGGGCCGCCGATGATCACGGTGCAGTTCAATTCGGTTGGGGTGGCGGTGTCGACGCGCATGACCACGCGACCGTCGTCCAGCAGCAGTTCGTCGCCGACGCCGCAGTCTTTCACCAGGTCGGGGTAGTCGATACCCACTACGTCCTGGGTGCCTTCGGTCAGCGGGTGGCTTGTGGAGAAGGTGAACTTGTCACCGATCTTCAGCTCGATCCGCTTGTTGGTGAATTTGGCGATACGGATTTTCGGGCCTTGCAGGTCACCCAGCAGTGCAACGAAGCGGCCGTGTTTGGCGGCCAGGTCACGCACCAGCTTGGCGCGAGCCTTGTGCTCGTCCGGGGTGCCGTGGGAGAAGTTCAAACGGGCAACGTCCAGGCCAGCCAGAATCAGCTGTTCGAGGACTTCCGGCGAGTTACTGGCCGGGCCAAGGGTGGCGACGATTTTGGTACGACGGACGGACATGCACGGACTCCTGAGTTCAAGCGCTGAGGAAGGCTACTATGCTCTTTGGTTGTAGTCATTGTTCGTTTGCACTACTTATCGATGATTCGCTTGTTTTCACTCTGCATGAACAGATGAACAACCTTGAAGATTTTCGATGAAGGGTCGATACACTGCACAAGACAGGAGAACCCCCATGCGAATCGTGATCATTGCTGCCCTGGCCGTCAGTGTTGTCGGCTGCACCCGTTGGTCGATGGACCATCATTTGAACAATGCGTACCGCGCCTACGGTGTAGGCGATTGCCAGCGGGTCACCCTTGAGTTATCCCAGGTCGACCGTGAAAGCCGTTCCCGGCGCTACGTGCAACCGGAGGTCTCGATGTTGCGCGGGCAGTGCCTGGAGCGCGAGAAACTGTTCGTCGATGCGGCGCAAACCTATCAGTTCATCATCAGCCAGTACCCGGCGAGCGAGTACGCGTTCCGTGCTCGTGCACGCCTGGATACCCTGCAACAGCTGGGGCATTACCCCGGCGCCAGTACCGCCCAGCCGCGTCCGGCGTCACTCTGATGATATTTGTCATGCTATGGCTGGCTCGTTGCCAGTCTTGGGCTAATCTTTGAATATCGGTTTGTATAGGTTTCTATTCGAACGGATGGAATACCCGGATTTGGCAGCTGTAAGGTGACAAAGCATCGGCTGTTGTCGCACCGAGATCCGGGGAGAGCGGGCCTTTGGGCTCGTTCCGAATCACTGGAGCGGCCACACTCATGGCCATTGGATGGCGACCTCATCATGTTTACGCAGCGGCGGATCGAGCGACATCAGTTACCTTGCTTCCTTCAAGTCTTCAATCGCCTGACGGACAAACCCATTGGCTATTTGGGCAATGTTTCCGAGAAAGGGCTGATGTTGATCAGCCAATTGCCCATGATGGTCGATGTGGCATTCGAGCTGCGCCTGAAAATTCCCGGCCCCGAGGGCGAGGTACAGGCGGTAGACCTCACGGCCACCTGCCTGTGGTGCCATGAGGATATAAACCCGCAGCATTACGACTCCGGGTTCAGCGTGTCACAGGCGCCCGCCGAATATGGGGAGGTGATCAGCGCCCTGTTGAATTACTTCAGCTTTGATCCATTGCAGGCCTCTGCCTAGGTTCTGTGCAGCGCTGCGCGCGAGGTTTCATAGCGCTCCGGCTTTTTTCCAGCCCAGGTAGCGGGTCACCAGGGAGGCTCCGAGTTCCGAAGGCAGTGTGTCCAGTACCGACAGACCATGGGCGTTCAAGCGGCCGTGGAGTTCATCCCGGGTATTGAGATAGTCGATGTTGCCGCAATAGGCCAGGGCTTCGGGCAGGGTTTGCACGGGGGCCTGGCGCAACTGGTCAAGGATTTCCTCCCGCAGGCTTGCAACCAATACCCGGTGCTGGCGGCTGATGCGTTTGACGGCGCTCAGCAACTCTTCATCATCCTCATCGCGCAAATTGGTTACCACGATCACCAGCGAGCGACGTTTCTGCCGGGCCAGCAGTTGGCTGGCGGCCGCCTGGTAATCAGCGGTACGACGGGAAGTATCCAGGTCATACACCGCATTCAGCAGCAAGTTGAGCTGGCCACTGCCTTTGACCGGTGCCAGGTAGCGCGGCTGGTCGCAGGCAAACGTACAGAGCCCCACGGCATCGCCCTGGCGCAACGCCACGTAACTGAGTAGCAGGCAGGCATTGAGGGCGTGGTCAAAATGCGACAGTTCGGCGTCCTGGCTGCGCATGCGCCTTCCACAATCGAGCATGAACATAATCTGCTGGTCACGTTCATCCTGATATTCCCGGGCGATCGGCGTGCGTTGCCGGGCGGTGGCTTTCCAGTCGATCTGGCGCAGGCTGTCGCCCTCGCGAAACTCGCGCAGTTGATGAAACTCCAGGCCCAGCCCGCGTCGTTGCCGCTGGCGTACACCAAGCTGGTTGAGCCAGTTGTCCACTGCCAGCAACTGCGCACCGTACAGGCGTGCGAAGTCCGGGTAGACGCGGGTGGCATCGTTGACGTCTATCAGGCGCCGTGCGGACCACAGCCCCAGGGCACTGGGAAGATGGATTTCACACCGGGTAAAACTGAAATGCCCGCGTCTTAGCGGCCGCAGCCGGTAGCCCAGCTCACTGTGCTCACCCGGGCGAAGTTCGATGGATTGGGGCAGGTTCTCCACCGCCAAACCCTCGGGCACATGATCGAATACCTGGACCATCAGCGGCTGGGGATAATCGTGCTCCAGTGTCACCCGCACGTCTCCCCAGCGCCCCAACGCCAGGCTGCCGGGCATCTGCCGTCGCACGCGCGGGGACGGTCGGCGGCGCAGGCGGATGGCATCCAGCAGGGCCAGCAGCAACAGAGCCAGCAGCAAGCCCCAGGTCACGGAGTGCAGGGTGTCTGGCACCTTGACCTGCAGCGCCATCAACGTGCCGAGCAGAATACCCAGGCCCAGCAGCACACCGAGCCAGATCAATAGCAGGCGAGTCGGTCTCATGGGCGTGTCATTGCCGTGGCGCCGGGACTTGGTCCAGCAGTTGCCTGAGCACCTGGTCGACTTCCAGCCCGTCGATATCCAGCTCCGGGGCAATGCGCACCCGATGGCGCAACACTGCCAGGGCACAGCCCTTGATGTCGTCCGGAGTCACGAATTCGCCGCCCCGCAGCAGGGCCCGTGCCCGTGCGCCACGAACCAGGGCAATGGAGGCCCGGGGCCCGGCACCGATGGTCAGGCCCGGCCAACTGCGGGTGGTACGGGCCAGGCGCACGGCGTAGTCGAGTACTTGTTCGTCCAGGGGCAGCTCGCTGGCGATCTGTTGCAACAGCAGCACATCTTCAGCGTGCAGCACCGTGCGCAGCGGTTGTACGTCGAGCATGTCGGCCCGGGACGAGCGGGTGACTTCGCGCACCATGTCCAGTTCCTGCTGCGCCTCGGGGTAGTCCATGCGCACCTTGAGCATGAAACGATCCAGTTCGGCTTCAGGCAAAGGGTAAGTGCCTTCCTGCTCGATGGGGTTCTGGGTGGCCAACACCATGAACGGTTGGCCAATGGGCAGTGCCTCGCCTTCGAGGGTTACCTGGCGTTCCTGCATGGCTTCCAGCAACGCCGCCTGGGTTTTCGCCGGGGCGCGGTTGATCTCGTCGGCCAGCAACAGGTTGGTAAACAGCGGCCCTTTGCGCAGCTTGAACTGCTCGGTATGCAGGTCGTATACGGCATGGCCGGTCACGTCGCTGGGCATCAGGTCCGGCGTGAACTGGATGCGCGCGAACTCGCCCCCAAAACAGCGCGCCAGGGCACGTACCAGCAAGGTCTTGCCCAGGCCGGGAACACCTTCGAGCAGCACATGGCCGCCCGCGATCAACGCGGTGAGCACGTCATCGATCACCTGATCCTGGCCGATGACCGCCTTGCGCAGTTCGATGCGCAAGGCCTGGGCCAGTTGGCTGGCACGCTGAAGCGGGTCAGTGGCGGGAAATTCGCTCATAGGGCATTCCTGAGGGTTTGCAGGCAGGCCACCTGGCGGCTGAAATCGGCGCTGGAGAGCCGCTTCACCGGGAGTGGGCCGAGGGCCTGGCTGATGACGAGGGAGGGTTGGCGAGTCAGGTGTTCAAGAACCCGCAATTGTTCGGTGGCGTCGAGGTATTCGAACCCGGGATGACGGCGTCGGGCTGTGCGCTGGATGTCGTGCTGCAAGGCGAGCAGCAGGCTGTTTTGCCCGCTGCGGCGCAGCAGGAAGTCGGCACTGGCTTTCAAGTGTTCATGCAGTTGGCGGCGCGCCTTGGGGGCCGGCTGCCGGATCGGGCCCTGGCGCATGCCGGCGTGCCACAACCCCAGGGCAATCAGTGCGGCAAGTGCCACCAGTGCCTGGGGGAAGTAGCGCAGCAGCAGGCTGAACAGGTCCTCGACATCGGTGTTGGACAGCAGTGTGACGTGGGTGCCTTGGCTCAGGTACCAGAGCAGCCAGGCGTTATCGTGCAGGCCGATGGCCGGGGTTTTCCACAGATCGCTGTCGGTGACCACCGTCACACGGCCTTGCCCGAGGTTGACCTGCATCAGATGCGTCGACTTGGCACTGTTGGCCGAGAATTGCGCGAGGTGTTTGGGGTCGGTGAGATTGAAGTCGGTGTCGAAGCTGAAGTAGGCCGGGGCCGTTTCGTTGTCCACATAGAGCTTGGTCAGGTCCGGCGTTTTCTTTTTGCGCGCGGGTGCCGGAGCATCGAACGTTTCACTGAAGGACTGGTGTATCTGCACGCGATCCAGCAGCAGGTCGCCACTTTTGCCGGTGTCCTCATCCCACAGCGCTTCGGCTACCAGCAACAGATGGCCGCCCGCCCGGGTCCATTGCAGCAGTTGATCCACCTGGGGCGGGCTCATGTTGCTGCGCTCGCCGAGCAACAGCAGGCTGTTACCTATGGGCGAAAGGCTGGCCAGCCGCTCCAGGCTGTTGGCGTGTTCCACCACCAGGCCTTGCCTGCGCAGAAAGTGTTCCGCTGCCAGGTAAGGATTGGCCAGGGCCTCGGGCGAAGCGCCACGATCCACCACTTCCTGATACGGAATCGCCTTGTGCCAGGCATAAAAACCGCCTGCGGCCAGCAAACACGCCACAAGCACTGCGACCCACAGCAGTGGCCGGTTCATTGTGCTGCTCCCGGGCCGAACAGGCTTCGCCAACGGCTGCATAGCTGTTGTTGCGCCAGGGCCGGCGGAAGGCGGTGGCCATAGGCGAGGTTTTGCCAATAACGGGTCAGCTCATCGCTGAATGCAAGCAACTGCGGTTGTTGCAATTGGCGGATGTGCTCCAGGACCTGGCCTTCCGTGTCGGCGTTTTTCAGTGGCAGGTTGAAGTCGTGTAACAGGCGGCTGAGCAAGCCCCGGTAAAGCAAACCGAGGGCTTCCCGGGGTTGAGTGGCCCAGAGTTGTTCGGCGGTGCTGGCGATATCTTCGGGTAAGGTTTCTGCGCCCAGTTCCAGGCCGAACATTTGAGCGGGAGCAGGTGTGGCTGTCTTGGGCTGGCGCGGGCTGCGTCGGCTGACAAATGCATGCAGCCAGTCGCGATAACGCCAGATCACCAGTGCCAGCCCACCCACCAGCAATCCCCAGAGCAGCACTTCAAGGGCTTTGGCGATGTACTTGAACGAGTCGCTGTTGAGGTTTTTCAGCAATGCTTCCAGCCAGGCCGGTAGCTTGGCGTCGGCTGCGGGCTTGTTTTTGTCTGCTGTTTTTTCGTCACCGAACCGGTAGCGGGTGACGGTTTCCGGATTCTTGAACGGTGGCTGCTCCAGCAGCGCCTTGATCGACTGATTCGCCGATTGCGTACTCAGGGGCTTTTGCGGCGGCGGCTCATCGGCCCACACCGGTGGAATCGCCGGGACCAGCATCAGCCCGATCACCAGCAGCAGGGCCGGTGCCACGCCACTCAGGCGCTGGCGCAGTCGGCGGAACACCAACTCCAGGTCCCAGGCTTCCAGTACGGTGCGGCGGTTCAGGTACAGGCTGAAACCACAAGCGACGTAGATAGGCTCCCAGAACACCAGGATCAAGGCATAGAAAGCGTTGGTCAGGTGCTCCAGCCATAGCCAGTCGTGCCCGGCGGTGAGTACCAGCTGTTGCCAATCCCAGTCCCGTTCGACCTCTTGCGGCAGGAAGAAATAGAACACCGCCATCAGCCCGAACCACAAGGCGATTTCCAGGTGCACTCCGATCAGGGTCAGCCAGCGGGCGGCGCTGGCGTTGCGTTGTTGCAGTACCCCAAGACGTTGCTGGCGTGCCTGGCCTCGCAGGCCTTCGAGCTGGACCACCGGCATCACGAAGCTGCGGCTCAGGCTGAAGCGCCGCCAGGTCAGGCTGGCCAGCAATTGGCCCTTGAGCAGGCGCGGCCATTGGCGCAGGGCCTGCTTGAGGCTGGGTGTTTCGCCGAACAGGGCCTTGGACAGGATATACAGCGGCAGGCGGTCGAATGCCGGTTTCAACCACCAGAACAGCAGCAGTGCGGTGGACGGGTGATTCCACAGCAGCAGGCTGAACAGAGCGAAGACCGGCAAGGTCACGAGGGCCCAACTGCTCATCAGCAGCAGCCGGTGTTCGCGGGCCAGCAGGATACCGAGGTCCATGGCTTCCCAGGCGTTGCGTGGGCGGATCACGACGCTGGCATCACTCAGGCGCATGGCGATCGCGTCCGGCAAACAGCAGGTAGGTGGCCATCAGCAACCACAGGGCGGCACCCACCAGGTACTTGATCCACGGCGCCACGGCCGTGGTGGAGGACCAATACGCTTCGATAAACGCAGCGATCAGCAGGAACACCATTACTCCACAAATCATTTGCACGCTTTTGCGCGCGGCCAGTCGCAGGGATTCGCCTCTTGTCAGTTGCCCCGGCGCAATCAATGCCCAGCCCAGTTGCAGGCCCGCGGCACCAGCCAGGGCGATAGCGCTGAGTTCGAAGGCGCCATGGCCAATCACGAATGACCAGAAGGTCTGGCCGTAGCCGAGTTGAGTCAGGTGCCCGGCGACGGCACCAATGATCAGGCCATTGAAGAACAGGAAAAATACGCTGCCCAGGCCAAACAGCAGCCCCGCGGCAAAGGTTTGGAACGCGATGCCGATGTTGTGCATCACGTAGTAGCCAAACATCATCCAGTCTTCGCTGGAGGCGCGTTCGGCGGCCCGGCCCAGACGGCTGGCATCGGGGTCGTACATACCCTGCATCTCGGCCACCTGTTGGGGGCTGACGATGCTGTAGATCAAGTCCGGAAACAGGTACACCAGCAAGGCGATGCCGATCAGGCTGCCAAAGAACAGCAGGCTGGCGGCCAGCACGAATGGCCATTGCGCGCGAACCAGCCTGGGGAAGTCGGCCAGCAGGAAGCTCAGCACGTTTGCTCCCAGTTGGCTGCGGTTTCGATACAACTGTTGATGGCCGCGCAAGGCCAGTTGCTGCAGCGGGTCCACCAGATAACTGCTGTAGCCGCGTTCCTGGGCCAGGGCGAGGTGCTGGCACAGCTGCCGGTATTGATGAGGGAAGTCGGCGAAGTCGGTGCCTTTGGCTTTGCCTTTCTCCAACTGCGTCAACTGCTCGGCAAAGGCTTGCCATTGTGGTTGGTGACGGCTTTCGAAAAGACTCTGCTTCATGCTGGCCCCAACAGTCCGCGGGCCACGCCATTGAGTTCCGCCACGGCGCGGGCAGGGGAGACCTGCAGGGGCGTAGCCAGGATCGCGGCCAGTTCGTTGACGCGTTCGGCGGACAGTTCGCCCTGGCGTTCGGCGAAGCTGAGAATGGCCCGTTGTTCGTTCAGCTCGAGGGCGAACGGCAGGCGCAGCGCGGGGGCTTGTGGTACTTGCGGGCGGGGAAGCGGCTGTTCGCGATAGATCACCAGGGTCCCGGCGGCCAGGTCGCCCAGGCGCTTGAAGTTGGGGTGTTGCAGGCAACTGATGGCGCCGAGGAAGTAGCCGAACGGCAGCATGTCGACAAAACGCAGCAGGTTACGGATCAGCGAGGCGGACCAGCCGATGGGCGTGCCATCGTCCTGTACCACCCGCAGGCCCATTATCTGCTTGCCGGGCGAGCAGCCCTGGTTGAGCACCTCGAACAGCACCATGTACCACCAGCTGACGAGAAACAGCAGCAGCGAACCCAGGCCTATGCCCAGGTTACCGAGGAAGGCCAGCGCAATAAAAAGAATGCCGAGAATCAGGCCGCGCAACCCGAGGTCGAAGGCAAAGGCCAGCGAGCGGACCAGCAGGCCGGCCGGGCGCAGGGGCAGGTCGATGCCCTCCGGGGTCTCGATCTGGTAGCGGGTATCCAGTGGCGCAGGTGGCATCGCGTTCCTTGGCAGTGCGGCGCTGGCGCCTGGGCGGCAGCGGCGGGGTTGGAAAGACCGATGCTAGCAGTGTCGACGGTGGAAGCAACCACCCAACGATTTACTGAATGTTTGTACAGTGAACACAGCGCTGGCCGCCGGTGCCTTCCAGCGCCTAGACTTTGTCGGTCTTCAGCACAGGAATAGCCCGTGACCACCATTTTCTGGTACGACTATGAAACCACCGGCATCAACCCGCGTACCGACCGCCCGCTGCAGGTAGCCGGTATTCGCACCGACCTTGAACTCAACGAGGTAGGGCCGCCGGTCAACCTCTATTGCCAGCCCAGTGACGATATCCTGCCGCACCCGGCAGCGTGCGCGATCACCGGCATCACCCCTGGCGTGCTGGCGGAGAAGGGCCTGGCCGAAGCCGACTTCATGACCCGGGTGCACGCTGAACTGGCAGCCCCGGGCACCTGCGGGGCCGGATACAACACCTTGCGTTTTGACGATGAGATGACGCGCTACAGCTTGTATCGCAACTTTTTTGACCCTTATGCCCGCGAGTGGCAAGGCGGTAACAGCCGCTGGGACCTGATCGACGTGGTGCGCACCGCCTATGCCCTGCGCCCGGACGGAATCGTCTGGCCGGAACAGGACGGGCGCGTCACCCTCAAGCTTGAGCGGTTGACCGCCGCCAATGGTATCGACCACGGGCAGGCTCACGATGCCTTGTCCGACGTGCGCGCCACCATCGCATTGGCCCGGTTGGTCCGCGAAAAGCAACCCAAGCTCTATGACTGGCTGTTTCAACTGCGCAGCAAGCAACGGGTCATGGACCAGGTGCGGTTGTTGCAGCCGATGGTGCATATTTCCGGGCGTTTTTCTGCAGAGCGTCATTACCTGGGCGTGGTGCTGCCCTTGGCGTGGCACCCGCGCAATCGCAATGCATTGATCGTCTGCGACCTGGGGCTCGATCCCCAGGGCCTGTTGGACGAGGACGCGCAGACCTTGCGCCAGCGTCTATATTCCCGTCGTGACGACCTTGCCGAAGGTGAGTTGCCGGTACCGCTCAAATTGCTGCACATCAATCGCTGCCCGGTGGTCGCGCCGTTAAGTGTGCTTCGGGCGCAAGACCGCGAGCGGCTGCAACTGGATATGGATGAGTATGCGGCGCGCGCCCTGCGGCTAAGCGACGCACAAGAACTATGGCGCGATAAATTAGCGGCGATTTATGCCGAGGAAGATTTTGCGTCGAGTGCCGATCCGGAGCAGCAGTTGTACGATGGTTTTATCGGTGATCGTGATCGACGTTTATGTGAACAAGTGAGAGTCGCCGAGCCTGAGCAATTAGCACGGCAGCAATGGCCTTTTGATGACGAACGTTTGCCTGAATTATTATTTCGCTATCGCGCCCGTAACTTCCCTGAAACCTTGAGTAGTGAGGAGCAACAGCGCTGGAGAGTTTTCTGTCAGCAGCGTTTGTCAGACCCGCAATGGGGCGCACCAAACACCCTTGAGGATTTTAAACAGGCGCGTGTTGAGTTGGCTGTTAGTGCTACACCGTTTCAGCGGCAGGTGCTTGATGAGTGGCAGGAGTATGTTGACGCTTTAGCAGCTCGAATGAGCCTGTAATCGGTGCCAGGGTAAAAGATGGACAATAAAAAACGCCAGCAAGCTGGCGTTTTTTATTGCGTTGCGTATCACGCAGCGTCCTGGCGAGGCTTAGCCCAGCAGGGTAGCCCAGCCTTCAACCACGTCGCCGCCCCACTTGGCTTTCCACTCTTTCAGAGTCTTGTGGTTGCCACCTTTGGTTTCAATCACTTCGCCGTTGTGCGGGTTTTTGTATTGTTTAACCTTGCGTGCGCGCTTGGTGCCGGTAGTTTTCACGGCGCCACGTGGAGCCTTAACTTTCGACTCTGGATCCAGCAGCGCGATGATGTCACGCAGGGATTTGGAGTATTCGCCCATCAGGGTGCGCAGTTTGCCTTCGAATTCCAGCTCGGTTTGCAGTTTGTCGTCTTGGGACAGGTTCTTCAAACGGGCTTGCAGCTCTTTGATAGCTTCTTCGGTGGCGCGGTATTCGTTGATCAGGGACATGGGGACTACCTTATGTAGGGCGCTGGGTGAAAGGGGATAGTGGCCCAATAATAGTCAGACGGTTTGCCCAAGTAAACATTTAAGGTCGCATTTATGTAATTTACTTTGGTTGTTTGTGGCAAAAGCGTGGAATTGAGTTAATTAGTAAGGCTTAAGGCCTTAAAGATACTCTCGTTAAGTCTTGGCTTACTGCCCCAGTCCATCGGTTTGTACACATATAGTGGGTAAAACCTTACGCTATTAAGGGGCAGGGCTGACGCTCGGGATCAGAATAAGCGTGGAGGAATACTGCAGTTTTTCTGCGCAATCGCTAGAATGGCGGCCTTTGCGAAGTTCTGGAGTTTCCCCCTAATGCGCACTTTTCGGCTGGTGATTGCTTGCCCGGACCGGGTTGGCATCGTTGCCAAGGTCAGTAACTTTCTGGCTTCCCACAACGGCTGGATCACCGAAGCGAGCCATCACTCGGACAATCTCAGCGGCTGGTTTTTCATGCGTCACGAAATTCGTGCCGACACGCTGCCCTTTGGTCTTGAAGCATTTCGCGAGGCATTTGCGCCGATCGCTGAAGAGTTCTCGATGACCTGGCGCATCACCGACACAGAGCAGAAAAAACGCGTGGTGCTGATGGCCAGCCGTGAGTCCCACTGCCTGGCTGACTTGTTGCACCGCTGGCACAGCGACGAGCTGGACTGCGAAATCTCCTGCGTGATTTCCAACCATGACGACCTGCGCAGCATGGTCGAATGGCACGGCATCCCGTACTACCACGTCCCGGTCAACCCGCAGGACAAGGAACCGGCGTTTGCCGAGGTCTCGCGCCTCGTCAAGCAGCACGACGCGGACGTAGTGGTACTGGCGCGCTACATGCAGATCCTGCCGCCGGACCTGTGCAGCGAATATGCCGGCAAGGTGATCAACATTCACCACAGTTTCCTGCCCTCGTTTGTAGGCGCCAAGCCGTATCACCAGGCGTCCCTGCGAGGTGTGAAGCTGATCGGCGCAACGTGCCATTACGTCACCGAAGAGTTGGATGCGGGCCCCATCATCGAGCAGGACGTGGTGCGCGTCAGCCACAGCGACAGCATCGAAGACATGGTGCGTTTTGGCCGTGACGTCGAGAAGATGGTGCTGGCACGCGGCCTGCGCTATCACCTGGAAGACCGGGTGCTGGTGCACGGCAACAAGACTGTCGTCTTCTGATTGAAGTGTTTTGATTGAAGAATGAAGGGCCTGGGCGTTAAATCGCGACAGGCCCTTTTTCTTTGGCGACAGGTGAGGATTGGAGAATGAGTGATCCGCTGGATAAAGCCACTTCCAAAGCCCCCGCGACGTTGGGAGAAGGTTGTTTGAGTCGCTATGACCCGGATGACCTGAGCAGTGAGGACGGCACCGAGTTTCCTGGCGCCGTCGAGTTGTGGGAGCAGTTGCAGGAAACGTCCGAGTCACCGGAAGAAAAGACGTCAGCCACTGCGCAAGGCAGCGACTGACCCGGCCGGATCAGATCCGGAAACTGCCCACCAGCTGTTTCAGCCGCGCCGCCTGCTGTTCCAGGTCGGAGCAGGCCCGTAAGGTCGAATGCAGGTTTTCCACGCCTTCCTGATTGAGGGTGTTGATCTCGGTGATGTCCATGTTGATCGACTCCACCACGGAGGTCTGTTCCTCGGTGGCGGTGGCCACCGACTGGTTCATCCCGTCAATTTCGCCGATTCGCTGGGTCACGCTGTTCAGGCGTTCGCCCGCCAGGTTGGCGATTTCCACACTGTCCAGGCTGTGACGCTGGCTTTCGCTCATGGTACTGACCGAATCCCGGGCGCCGACCTGCAACTCCTCGATCATCTTCTGCACCTGCTGCGCCGACTCCTGGGTGCGGTGCGCCAGGTTGCGCACTTCATCGGCCACCACCGCGAACCCGCGCCCGGCTTCCCCGGCCCGAGCTGCTTCAATCGCCGCGTTGAGGGCCAGCAGGTTGGTTTGCTGGGAAATGCTGGTGATCACTTCCAGGATCTGCCCGATGTTCACCGTCTTGCTGTTAAGCGCTTCGATATTGGTGCTGGAGGCGCTGATCATCTGCGACAACTGGTTCATTGCCTTGATATTGCGCTCGACCACCTGCTGGCCGTCTTCTGCCAGGTGCCGGGCATCGCTGGCCTGGTTGGAGGCTTGTGCGGCGTTACGGGCGATTTCCTGAGCGGCGGCCCCCAGTTCGTTGATGGCGGCGGCGACGCTGTTGGTACGGTTGGCCTGCTCGTCGGAATTGACCATCGAGGAGTTGGAGGCGCTGACTACCCGCAGGGCCACTTCATTGACCTGCTCGGTGGCCGAGGACACTTCGCGAATCGAGGTGTGAATGCGCTCCACGAAGCGATTGAACGCGCTGCCAAGTACACCGAACTCGTCATGGTTCTGGATGGTCAGGCGGCGCGTCAGGTCGCCTTCTCCGTCGGCGATGTCTTCCATGGCGCGGGTCATGATGTGCAGTGGCTGCAGGAGGATGCGGATCAGCATGCCCAGCAGGGCGATGATGATGACCACCGCGATGATCGTGGCAATGATCGCCGAGGTGCGGAATTCGCTGAGCATTGCGAAGGATTTGTCTTTATCCACCGATAGGCCCAGGTACCAGTTCACCGAGGGCAGGCCCTTGATCGGGGTAAACGTGACGATACGGGTTTTGCCGTTGACCTCGACCTCGCTGAAGTCGCTGCTGATCTTCGGGGTGTTGTTCGGATAGACATCGGCCAGGGTTTTTATCACCAGGCTTTTGTCGGGGTGCACCAGCACTTTGCCGTCGGCGCTGACCAGGAAGGCATACCCCATACCGCCGAAGTTCAAGGCGCCAATGTTGTCCACCAGGGTTTGCAGGCTCAGGTCGCCGCCCACCACGCCGACGTTCTGGCCCGCTTTGCTGCTGGGGGTGGCGATGGAGATGATCAACTGGCCGGTGGCCGCATCAATATAAGGTTCGGTGAGGGTTGAGCCGTTGCTGCTCTGGGCGCCCTTGTACCAGGGGCGCACACGCGGGTCGAAGCCGTCGGGCATCTTGGTGTCGGGGCGGATCACGAAGCCGCCTTTGCTGTCGCCAAGGTAGGTCGCCATGAATGAAGACGTCAGGGCTTTCTGTTCCAGAAGGTTGGCGACGGTGCTTGAGTCGGGGTTGATGGCGATGTTCTGCGCGGCGCTTTCTATCAGCACAATGCGCCCGGCCAGCCAGGTCTGGATATTGCTGGCGGTGACATCGCCCATTTCATGCAGGTAGTTGTTCAGGTCGTCGCGAATCGCATTACGCTGCAAGTAGTCGTTGTAGAGGGTAAACAACGCAAAGGCGGCTATGACGATAAGAGCGGCGGCAAGCAGGATTTTATGGCTGAAACGCAGATTTTTATTCATGGCTTGTGGTGTCCGCTATGGTCTTAATATCCGATGCGCGTCCTTTTGAGGCGCGCAAAATGGCTGCGTCAAAAAAAGTGTGATATTTCCATCTGCTCCTGCAGGAATTATCCGGCCCATTTTTCTAAGACTTTTTGGGTCTCTCGCGTTAACTGTATCGACCATGCAGTGCTAAAGATTAACCATGGGTGACAAAATGCCTGACTCCTCGCAACTCATTATTGGTGCAGATCTCGAAGGCCAGCCGATCGCCCAGGCGATGCGCCTGGCCAACCGCCATGGGCTGATCGCGGGTGCCACCGGTACCGGCAAGACCGTCACTTTGCAGCGCCTGGCGGAAGCCTTCAGTGATGCAGGCGTGGCGGTATTTGCCGCCGACATCAAGGGCGACCTGTGTGGCCTGGGCGCGGCGGCCAACCCTCAGGGCAAGGTCGCCGAGCGCATTGCCGGCATGCCGTTCCTTAATTACACGCCCAAGGCTTATCCGGTGACGTTGTGGGATATCCACGGCCAGTCCGGCCATCCGTTGCGTACCACCATGAGTGAAATGGGCCCGCTGTTGCTCGGCAGTCTGTTGGAGCTCACCGACAGCCAGCAATCGGCCCTCTACGCCGCCTTTAAGGTGGCCGACCGCGAAGGCTTGTTGTTGCTGGACCTCAAGGACCTCAAGGCGCTGCTGAATCATTTGCGCTATCACCCGGAGCTGCTGGGGGAGGACGCGGCCTTGATGACCACCGGTTCCAGCCAGGCACTGTTGCGGCGCCTGGCGGTGCTGGAGCAGCAGGGCGCCGAAGCGTTGTTCGGCGAGCCGGCGCTGCAACTGGAAGACATCCTGCAACCGGCCAGTGATGGGCGCGGGCGTATTCATCTATTGGATGCCAGCCGCCTGGTGCATGAGGCGCCGAAGGTCTATGCGACGTTCTTGTTGTGGCTGCTGGCCGAACTGTTCGAGCAATTGCCGGAGCGCGGTGATGCCGACAAGCCACTGCTGGCGTTGTTTTTCGATGAGGCGCATCTGTTGTTCGCCGACACCCCCAAGGCCCTGCAGGATCGCCTGGAACAAGTGGTGCGGCTGATTCGCTCGAAAGGCGTCGGTGTGTATTTCGTCACCCAGTCTCCGGGAGACTTGCCGGACACCGTGCTGGCGCAGTTGGGCTTGCGTATCCAGCATGGGCTGCGGGCGTTCACCACCAAAGAGCAGAAGTCTCTGCGGGCCGTGGCCGATGGCTTCCGACCCAATCCGGCGTTTGATGCGCTGGCGGTGCTGACCGAGTTGGGTACAGGTGAGGCATTGGTGGGAACCTTGCAGGAAAAGGGGACGCCTGAAGTAGTCCAACGCGTACTGGTGGCGCCGCCGCAATCGCGGATCGGGCCGCTGAGCGAAGCCGAGCGGGCAGCATTGATTGCCGGTTCGCCGTTGCTGGGGCGCTATGACAAGCCGATAGACCGGGAGTCGGCGTACGAAGTGTTGATGGCCCGCAAGGACCTGGGGCCGCAAGCCGAAGCGACGCCCGCGGCTGAAGAACCGAGCTTCACCGACAAGGCTGGTGCGTTCCTGGGGACTACGGCAGGCAAGGCGCTGAAATCAGCGATGCAGCAGGCGGCCAATCAGATGGGCCGGCAGTTGGTGCGCGGGTTGTTGGGGTCTTTGTTGGGCGGCAGCAAGCGTAAATAGCGACGCGGTCAAATGTGGGAGCGAGCAAGCCCGCTCCCACAATGAGTTTTGTGTAAGGTGTCAGGTTCTGGGCTTGGCGTGAGCAGCCAGCCGCTCCAGCGCAGCGCGCAAGTTCGGATCGGTAATCCCGTCTGCGGTGGCCTGAATGGTTTCGGCCGCAACTTCCGACAGGTCCATGGTATGCCCCACCGCACCTTGCTGCACGGTGGGCGGCTGTACCTTGAACTGAATGCGCGTCAGGCTGGCGAATTCGTCGAAAGCCATCAATTGGCGCTGCAGCCGCTTTTGCTGATAGCGCAGGCGTGTCGCCCAGTGACCGTCGGTGACGATCAGCAGCAGATTGCCTTCGCGCCACGAGGCCACATGGCAGTGTTCGCGGGCGGCGGGTTGCAGTTGGCTTTCTACCAGGCGTTGCAGATGACCAAGACGTTGCGCATGGCCGAAGATGGCTTTTAAAGGCTTGGCTTCGCGAAGCAACACGGCGGGAGCACGGGCCGTAAGAGGGCGAAATGCCATGACTGGACACCTTAAGTAACAGAGCCGCCATGGTAGCAGAAAGCGTCTGCGACGCCGCGGCCATTGCATTGCCGGCAGTTTATCCATTAAATCAACGAGTAACTTATTACCCGAATGGGTTGAAGTTCAGCAAAAAGCCCTTATTTTAAACAAGCCCTCTAAGAGCGCCGTGCCAGCATCGTGGAATAACGCCACTTTCCTCACCCACGTTTCCGGGTAGAATGCTCGTTCGCATGCGGCCGTGAGGGCTGCTCGGGCGACTCACGGGGCGCCCTCCATCCCTATGTGTGGAAGAACCTGCCGATATGTTTGCGCCTTTGTTAAAGAAACTTTTTGGAAGCAAGAATGAGCGCGAAGTCAAACGCATGCTCAAGACGGTGCAGCTGGTCAATGCCTTCGAAGAGCAGATGGTTGCCCTTTCGGACGAGCAATTGCGCGCCAAGACCGAAGAGTTCAAGGCCCGCATAGCCAAAGGTGAAACCCTCGACAAGCTGCTTCCCGAAGCCTTTGCGGTCGCCCGCGAAGCCGGTAAGCGTGTCATGGGCATGCGCCACTTCGACGTCCAGTTGATCGGCGGCATGACCTTGCATGAAGGCATGATTGCCGAAATGCGTACCGGTGAAGGCAAGACCCTGGTGGCAACCCTGGGCGTTTACCTCAACGCACTGTCCGGCAAGGGCGTGCACGTTGTGACGGTGAACGACTACCTGGCTCGCCGGGATGCCAACTGGATGCGTCCGCTGTATGAATTCCTCGGCCTGACCGTCGGTGTTGTCACGCCGTTCCAGCCGCCGGAAGAGAAACGCGCCGCCTACGCTGCCGACATCACCTACGGTACCAACAACGAATTCGGTTTCGACTACCTGCGCGACAACATGGCGTTCAGCATGGAAGAAAAATTCCAGCGCGAACTCAACTTTGCCGTGATCGACGAAGTCGACTCCATCCTGATCGACGAAGCCCGTACCCCGCTGATCATTTCCGGTCAGGCCGAGGACAGCTCGCGCCTGTACACCGAGATCAACAAGCTGATCCCGCGCCTTGAGCAACACATCGAGGAAGTGGAAGGCGTGGTGACCAAAGAAGGTCACTTCACCATCGACGAGAAGACCCGTCAGGTCGAGCTCAACGAAGCCGGTCACCAGTTCGTCGAAGACATGCTGACCCAGATCGGCCTGCTGGCTGAAGGCGAGAGCCTGTACTCGGCGCACAACCTGGGCCTGTTGACCCACGTGTATGCAGGCCTGCGCGCTCACAAGCTGTTCCATCGCAACGTTGAATACATCGTGCAGGACGGCCAGGTCGTACTGGTCGACGAACACACCGGTCGTACCATGCCGGGCCGCCGTTTGTCGGAAGGCCTGCACCAGGCGATCGAAGCCAAGGAAGTCCTGAACATCCAGGCTGAAAGCCAGACCCTGGCCTCGACCACCTTCCAGAACTACTTCCGTCTGTACAACAAACTGTCCGGCATGACCGGTACAGCCGACACCGAAGCGTTCGAATTCCACCAGATCTACGGTCTGTCGGTAATGGTTATCCCGCCGAACAAACCACTGGCGCGTAAAGACTTCAACGACCTGGTGTTCCTGACCGCCGACGAGAAATACGCGGCCATCGTCGCCGACATCAAGGAATGCATGGCCCAGGGCCGTCCGGTGCTGGTGGGTACGGCCACCATCGAAACTTCCGAGCACATGTCCAGCTTGCTGAACAAGGAAGGCATCGAGCACAAGGTCCTCAACGCCAAGTTCCACGAAAAAGAAGCCGAGATCATCGCCCAGGCCGGTCGCCCGGGTGCATTGACCATCGCCACCAACATGGCCGGTCGTGGTACCGACATCCTGTTGGGCGGTAACTGGGAAGTGGAAGTGGCTTCCCTGGAAGATCCAACGCCTGAGCAAATCGCACAGATCAAGGCCGACTGGCAGAAGCGTCACCAGCAAGTGCTGGAGTCCGGTGGCTTGCAGGTGATCGCTTCCGAGCGCCATGAATCGCGCCGTATCGACAACCAGCTGCGTGGTCGTGCCGGTCGTCAGGGCGACGCCGGTTCCAGCCGTTTCTACCTGTCCCTGGAAGACAGCCTGATGCGCATCTTCGCCTCGGACCGGGTGAAGAACTTCATGAAAGCCCTGGGCATGCAGTCCGGTGAAGCGATTGAACACCGCATGGTGACCAACGCCATCGAGAAGGCCCAGCGCAAGGTAGAAGGCCGCAACTTCGACATTCGTAAGCAACTGCTCGAGTTCGATGACGTCAACAACGAACAGCGTAAAGTGATTTATCACATGCGTAACAGTTTGTTGGCCGCCACCAACATCGGCGAGACCATTGCCGATTTCCGCCAGGACGTGCTCAACGCCACCGTCAGCGCACACATTCCGCCACAATCGCTGCCTGAGCAGTGGGATGTTGCCGGCTTGGAAGCGGCGCTGAAGAGCGACTTCGGTGTCGACTTGCCGGTCCAGCAATGGCTCGACGAAGACGATCACCTGTACGAAGAAACCCTGCGCGAGAAGCTCATGACCGAGCTGCTGGCCGCGTACAACGAAAAAGAAGAGCAGGCGAGTGCTGAAGCACTGCGCACCTTCGAGAAGCAAATCGTACTGCGCGTGCTGGACGACCTGTGGAAAGACCACCTGTCGACCATGGACCACCTGCGTCACGGCATCCACTTGCGTGGCTACGCCCAGAAGAACCCGAAGCAGGAGTACAAGCGCGAGTCGTTCACGCTGTTCTCCGAGCTGCTGGATTCGATCAAGCGCGATTCGATTCGTGTGCTGTCCCACGTTCAGGTGCGTCGCGAAGACCCGATCGAGGAAGAGGCTCGCCTGCGCCAGGAAGCCGAGGCACTGGCTGCGCGCATGCAGTTCCAGCACGACGAAGCGCCTGGTCTTGAGGCTCCGGAAGTGTTGGGCGAAGAGGTCGATGTGGCCCTGGCCCAAGCCCCGGTGCGCAATGAGCAGAAGCTGGGTCGCAACGAGCTGTGCTGGTGCGGTTCGGGCAAGAAGTTCAAACACTGCCACGGCGAAATCAACTAAGATTTTCGCCTGACGCTGCAACACCCCCGCGCCGCGACCGGCATCAGCCGTCGCGGCGTTTTGCCATTTCATCACCGTCGATAGCGACGGGGTACACATCCAATATTTTTAGGAGCGCATTCATGGCTGTTGGTCTTGGTCCTTTGCCCACGTTGCACCCGGTTGCCGGTTTTGAACTCGGTATCGCTTCGGCCGGCATCAAGCGCCCGGGGCGCAAGGATGTGGTGGTGATGCGCTGTGCCGAAGGCTCGACCGTCGCGGGTGTGTTCACCCTGAACGCGTTTTGCGCAGCTCCCGTGATCCTGGCCAAGCAGCGGGTTGAAGGCCCGGTGCGTTACCTGCTGACCAACACCGGCAATGCCAACGCCGGCACCGGTGAGCCAGGCCTGGCTGCCGCTGCCCGCACCTGCGCCAAGCTGGCCGAGCTGACCGGCGTGGACGCCAGCCAGGTGCTGCCGTACTCCACCGGCGTGATCGGTGAGCCGCTGCCGGTAGAGAAAATCGAAGGCGCGCTGCAAGCTGCACTGGATGACCTGTCGGTGGATAACTGGGCGGCCGCGGCCACCGGCATCATGACTACCGACACCCTGCCAAAAGGCGCGAGCCGCCAGTTTGTGCACGAAGGCGTGACCGTTACCGTCACTGGCATCAGCAAAGGCGCCGGCATGATTCGCCCGAACATGGCGACCATGCTCGGCTACATCGCCACCGACGCCAAAGTCTCCCGCGATGTGCTGCAAAACCTGATGCTCGATGGCGCCAACAAGTCGTTCAACCGCATCACCATCGACGGCGACACTTCGACCAACGATTGCTGCATGTTGATCGCTACCGGCCAGGCCGACCTGCCGGAAATCACCTCGTCCAACGGCGCGTATTTCGCAGCCTTGAAGCAGGCGGTGTTTGAAGTTTGCATGGACGTGGCCCAGGCCATCGTGCGTGACGGCGAAGGCGCCACCAAGTTTGTGACGGTTGAAGTCAACGGCGGCGGCAACCACCAGGAATGCCTGGATGTGGGCTACACCGTGGCTCACTCGCCGTTGATCAAGACTGCGCTGTTTGCCTCTGACCCGAACTGGGGCCGTATCCTGGCTGCTGTTGGCCGTGCCGGTGTGCCGAACCTGGATGTGAGCAAGATCGACGTGTTCCTCGGCGAAGTGTGCATCGCCAGCCGTGGCGCCCGTGCCGAGACGTACACCGAAGCCCAGGGTTCTGCGGTGATGCAGCAGGAAGAAATCACCATCCGTATCGAGCTGGGTCGCGGCGAGTGCAGCGAAACCATCTGGACCACTGACCTGTCCCACGAGTACGTGAAGATCAACGCGGAATACCGCACCTGATACACAGGTATGGCGGGTATCACTGTAGGAGCGAGCTTGCTCGCGAAAAACCAGAGGGCGCCTCTTTGAACCAGCAAGCCCGCGTTATCGTTAACGACTTTCGCGAGCAAGCTCGCTCCTACAGGTGGATTTACGTTTAGAGGAACAGTGCGGTGAAACGAGTTCATGTAGCAGCAGCGGTCATCCGGGGTGTCGACGGCAGGATTCTGCTGGCGCGCCGCGCCGATACCCAGCATCAGGGCGGCCTCTGGGAGTTTCCCGGTGGCAAGGTGGAGGCCGATGAATCGGTCGCTACCGCGCTGTCCCGTGAATTGCAGGAAGAGCTGGGCATCCAGGTCACCACGGCTCGCCCGTTGATCAAGGTGCAACATGATTACCCGGACAAGCAGGTGTTGCTGGATGTCTGGGAAGTCTCGGCCTTTACCGGCGAGCCCCACGGTGCCGAAGGCCAGCCCCTTGAATGGGTCGCCCCGCGGGACCTGCCGAACTATGAGTTTCCGGCGGCCAATGCGCCGATCGTTGCGGCGGCGCGGTTGCCGACGCAGTACCTCATCACGCCCGGTGAGCTGGAAACCCCGGTGCTGTTGCGCGGTATTCAAAAAGCCATCGCGGGCGGCATCAAGCTGGTTCAGTTGCGTGCCCCCAACGGTTACGACCCCAAGTACCGTGACCTGGCGGTGGACGCCGTGGGCCTGTGTGCGGGTAAGGCTCAGTTGATGCTCAAGGGGCCGTTTGAGTGGCTGGGGGATTTCCCCGCGGCCGGTTGGCATATGACCTCGGCGCAACTGCGCAAGTACGCCAGCAAGGGGCGACCTTTACCCAAGGATCGTTGGTTGGCGGCGTCTTGCCATAATGCTGAAGAGCTGGCGTTGGCGGAGTTGATGGACGTGGATTTCGTCACGCTGTCGCCAGTGCAGCCGACGCAGACTCATCCTGACGCGCAGCCGTTGGGTTGGGAGCAGGCGCAGCAGTTGATCAGCGGTTTCAGCAAGCCGGTATTCTTGCTCGGTGGGGTTGGGCCTGCCGAGCTGGAAAAGGCCTGGGAAGCCGGGGCTCAAGGTGTGGCGGGGATTCGGGCGTTCTGGCCTGAGGTTTGAGGCATAACCTCGGCCAATGGCCAATGGCCAAGGCAGCTTGTTGTGGCGAGGGAGCTTGCTCCCGCTGGGCTGCGCAGCAGACCCAAAATATTGGGAGCGCTTCGCACTCCAGCGGGAGCAAGCTCCCTCACCACAGGTTCAATCAGTCAGTAAGCATTAGTGCGGCTTTGCGGCCGCCTGCCACAAAATCTCCGCAACGCCCTGGCGCTTGGCAATCACCCTGGCCGCCACGAACAGCAAGTCCGACAGCCGGTTGATATACGCCAACCCCACGCCTTCCAGCGGTTCCACCGCATTCAGGTGCTGACACCGCCGTTCTGCACTGCGGGCCAGGCTGCGGCATACATGGGCCTGGGCAATCAACGCCGAACCGCCCGGCAGAATGAAGTTTTCCAGCGGCCCGACCTCTTCATTCCAGCGATCGATCGCCGCTTCCAGACGGTCGACTTCCGCCGCATTCAGCGCCTTATACACGGGCATCGCCAACTCACCGCCCAGATCAAACAGTCGATGCTGGCAAGGCGTCAGTACTTCGATCACGTCCTTAAGCGCCGGATGTTGCCCGCTCTGTTCCTCAAGGCCCGCCAACAACAAGCCTAGCTGGCTGTTCAGCGCATCCACTTCGCCAATCGCCTCCACCCGTGGATGGTCCTTGGGCACGCGGCGGCCGTCGCCCAGGCCGGTTTCGCCCTTGTCGCCGGTACGGGTATAAATCTTCGACAGGCGAAAGCCCATGGTTAGCGCTCCAGTTGAGTGAGTTCGTTGGGGGGCAATTGGCTGCCCGCCAAAGGTAGCCGCAGGGTGAAGCAGGTGCCTTGGCCGAGGGTCGACTGGACCTCCATCTGCCCCTTGTGATTGTTGGTGATGATGAAATACGAAACCGATAACCCAAGCCCCGTGCCCTGGCCGATTTCCTTGGTGGTGAAGAACGGTTCGAAGGTGCGTTTGCGCACGTTTTCGCTCATGCCGATGCCGTTGTCTTCCACCTGGATTTCCGCCCAGGGCGGGTTGAGCCGGGTACGCAGGATGATGCGCCCGGGCTCGCTGTCGTCTTCGCGCTGGTGAATCGCCTGGGCGGCGTTTTTCAGCAGGTTGAGCAGTACCTGTTCCAGTTCGTTGGCGGTGCCGGGCACCGGGCCCAACTGCGGATCGAACTGGCGGATGATCGCCTGGCCCTTGAAGTCGAAGCCGACGGTGAGGTCGAAATCGTTGCCGGCAATTTCCACCGCCTGGTCGATCAAGGCCGGCAAGTCGCAGGGCGCCATCTGGCGGTTGCTGCGGCGGCTGAAGCTGAGCATATGGGTGACGATTTTTGCCGCTCGGGCGCCGGCTTGCTGGATGCCATCGAGCAATTGCGGCACTTCGCGGCTTTGCAGGTAGCGGTTGACCGTGTCCAGGTCAATGCCCACCTGCTCGGCATGCTCGAGGTTTTTAGGCAGTTCGTTGGACAGCCGGCGGCGGATGTTCTGCACGTTATGCAGGATCGCCCCCAGCGGGTTGTTGATTTCGTGGGCCATGCCGGCGGCCAGGCCGCCGACCGAGAGCATCTTCTCGGACTGCACCATCATTTCTTCCAGGGACAGGCGCTGGGTGATGTCGTCGATCCGGATCACCACGCCGCGCCCGGCACCGCCCATCAGCGGGTAGAACGTCAGGGCGTAGTGTTTGGCCTCGTCATCCTTGACCCAGGTTACCCGCTCGATCCGTTCCACGGTGTGTTGCTCCACTGTGGCCTTGATCTGCGGCAGGAAGGGCTTGAGCGGCTGGAAGGCGAGGAAGATCGGCTGGTTCAGCGCCTCGTCCAGGCGGGTGCCGGAAAGCGCACTGGCTTCCTGGTTCCATTGGGTGACGTAGAGCTGTTCATCGAGGGCGATCAGCGCCGAGGGCATCGAGTCGATGATGCTGTTGAGGTAATTCTGGAAACCGGTGAGTTTTTTCTCGATCTTGCTGCGCACCTGCACTTCCAGCTCCAGCTTGCGGTTGGTGTGGCGGGTTTCTTCCGCCAGGCCCTGGGCTTGATCGTAGGCGGCCTGGGAATCGTCCCGCGCGCGCTTGAGTTGCTGTTCGCGGGCTTCAATGCGCGAGAGCATGGTATTGAAGGCTTCGGCCAGGCTGCCGATTTCGTCATGGTTACCGCGACCGGCGCGCAGGGCGTAGTTCTCTTCCCGGGTGACCTGGCGCGACAACTCTTCCAGCTCATGGATCGGCCGGGTAATCAGGCGCTTGATCTGCCGGGCAATCACCAGCCATAGCAGTACGCTGAAAATCAGGATGCCCAGGCTGGCGGTGAAGGTGCCGGTGTAGAACGCCACCGGCAGTTCGCTGCTGGCCACCAGCAACAGATGCCCGGACGGTTGGCCGGCCCGGGGAATGGTGATCACTTGATTGCTGCGAAACTCGGTGGCGCGCCAGATTTCAATCTCCTGGTAATTGTCTGGCAGGTGCAGGCGATTGGCGTGTTGCAACTGGGCCAGGCGTGTCCCGTCGCCGTCATACAAGGCCGCAGCCCGTAATGGCGAATAACTGGTGAGTTCATCCAGCAGGGTTTGTGCCTTGAGCGGTGAGTCCAGCGCCTCGGCAGACAGTGACGGGTTGGACACCAGCCGACCGATGGCCTGCAAGGCCTGGGGCGCCATGCTTTCCTGGGAGATCCAGTAGGCGGCGCTGATAAAGGTCAGGTTGGCCACCAGCAACACGGTGGTCAACAAAACCAGCAGGGCCGCCAGCAGTTTCTGCCCAACCGGTAGATTTTCGAGACGCTGGCGCAGTGGCATCAAGGTTTTCGCTGCAAAGGAACAAGCAGGCAGGGTAGCGCGTGCTTCAGTCGCTGGGCAATCCGCGTGCAGACAGTCGCTGTACCAATCGCACCTGGAGTTGCTGCAGGTGCGGCAAGCTCAGTTGATGGCGAGCCGCCGCCTGGCAGGCGTACCCCAGGAGGTAGCTGATTTCGGTGCGTCGGCCACTGGCCACGTCCTGGTACATCGACGAGTAATTGGCTGCGGTGGCCTGGATCACACGCTCCACTTCGTTTTGCAAATCCTGTGCGGCAGCCGGTTGGCCGCAGCACTCAAGCAGCTCGGCGAGTTCGGCGCACAGGGTGGCGACCTCGCATTGATGGGCTTGCAGGTCGCCATTGCGGCATTCATACAGCACGGTCAGCGGGTTGATTGCGCAGTTCAGCGCCAGTTTGCGCCACAGGCGGGTGAGGATATCGGTGCTCCACTCGTGGGGAATGCCGGCGGCTTGCAGGTCATCCAGCCATATCGGTGGAGTAGGGTGGCTCGCGTCCCCGAGCCAGGTATAACCGTGGCCGGCAAACACTACCCGCCAGTCGCTTTCGCGAAACGCGCCTTCGGTGCTGGAGGCAAAAATACAGCGGGCTTGGGGCAGTTGGGCGGCGACCGCGTCCTGGCTGCCCAGGCCGTTTTGCAGCAGGATCAGTTCGGCGTCGGGCGCCAGCCGGTGTTCAAGCTGTGCGACGGCCTCTTGGGCGTCGTAGGCTTTGCACGCCACCAGCAGGCGATGAATCGGCCCAGGACTGTCGCAGGTTTCGCCAACGACCGGGTAGGTGTGGGCCACGCCTTGCTCAACCAGGGTCAGTCCATCAGCCGCCTGATAGCTCGCCAGCCGCGCGTGGTCCCGCAGGATCAGCCGTACGGGCAGCCCGGCACGGGCCAGGCGGGTGGCCCAGAGTGTTCCGAGGCTGCCAGCACCGAGGACATGCCAGGTGGTCGACATCAGTTTTTACTCCGTAAGGCTGCCCGCAGTGAACGAGGCGAAAGAACCGCTATAATGCCCGGGCATTTTAGCCTGGGCGTGCTCCATCTCTACTGAGCCGCGCCCCTTTTTATTGGAGAAATTACATGCCGTCGTTCGACGTGGTATCCGAACTGGACAAGCACGAACTCACCAACGCCGTCGAGAACGCCGTCAAGGAGCTGGATCGTCGCTATGACTTGAAGGGCAAGGGCAGCTTCGAGTTCAAGGAAAAAGACCTCGCCGTCAACCTGACCGCAGAAGCCGACTTCCAGCTTGAAGCGATGATTGAGATCCTCAAGCTGTCGCTGGTCAAGCGCAAGATCGATGCACAGTGCCTTGAAATCAAGGACGCTTATGCCTCCGGCAAGCTGATGAAACAGGAAGTCGTGTTCAAAGAAGGCATCGACAAGGAGCTGGCGAAGAAAATCGTCGCTCATGTCAAGGACGCCAAGCTCAAGGTCCAGGCCGCGATCCAGGGCGAGCAGGTGCGTATCACCGGCAAGAAGCGTGATGACTTGCAAGAGGCCATTGCCGCCTTGCGCGCCAAGACTTTCGACATGCCGCTGCAGTTCAATAACTTCCGCGACTGATGGCTCTTTGGGGAACCTGCGGGCGTTTTTGACGTCCCACGCCCCAGAGCCTGCGCCCACCATTGAGCCCTACGGGGCTCATTGCATTTATGGCCACTCAATATGCCGAGCATCCGGTAAACAGGAGAATGTAGATGGATTTGAACGCTGAAGTGGATCACCTGATCAAGACCTCGGAGTCGTGGTTACCGATGATCATGGAATACGGCAGCCGGTTTTTGCTGGCCTTGGTCACCCTGGCCATCGGTTGGTGGCTGATCAACGTCTTGACCCACCGAGTGGGGCGTTTGCTGGCACTGCGTAATGCTGACCTGGCGTTGCAACACTTCATTACCAGCCTTGCGAACATTGCGCTCAAGGTCATGCTGGTGGTCAACGTGGCCTCGATGATCGGCGTCGCAACCACATCGTTCGTTGCCGCGATTGGCGCCGCTACCCTGGCCATCGGTCTGGCATTGCAAGGCAGCCTGGCGAACTTCGCCGGCGGCGTGCTGATTCTGTTGTTCCGTCCGTTCCGCATTGGTGACTGGATCGAAGCCCAGGGCACTTCCGGTACCGTCGACAGCATCCAGATCTTTCACACCGTGTTGCGCACCGGCGACAACAAGACGGTGATCATCCCGAACGGCAGCCTGTCCAACGGCCTCATCACCAACACCAACCGTCAGCCGACCCGCAAAGTGGTGTTTGATGTGGGTGTCGACTACGAAGCCGACCTGCAGAAAGCGCGCGAAGTGCTGCTGGAACTGGCCAAGGACCCACGGGTACTGGCTGATCCTGCGCCGGCAGCCGTGGTTTCGACCCTGGGCGACAGTTCAATCACCGTTTCCCTGCGAGTCTGGACCAAGACTTCGGATTATTGGGATGTGATGTTCATGTTCAATGAACTGGCACGTGATCGTTTGAAAGGCGCGGGAATCGATATTCCGTTTCCCCAGCGGGTTATTCGAGTAATGCAGGAAAGCGCTACGAAGTGAGGGTGTGACTTGCGGATCAAACTTGTCCGATGTGTCAGGTTTGATGTGTAGGATTAAACTAGATAGTTAGCTTGCTAGTTATGTGGTTGTTGAGATCAAGTTGCAATAGAAAAGCCGCTCACTTGCGAACAAGTGAGCGGCTTTTTAGTTAGAGCCGAAGCCCTAAGTCATCGTTGTAATCAAACTGCCAATTACAAGATGTTCAGCGGGTATTGTGCGATCAGACGCAGTTCGTCGATGGACGCCGAACCGTAGTACACACCATCGCTGGAGCGATAAGTGGCTTGACGCACGCGCAGGCTCAGGTCTTTGGCTGGGCCGCTCTGGATCACGTACTTGGCTTCGATGTCACGTTCCCACTCTTTACCGTTCGAGGTGTCGGCGGTGTTGGCGCCGGTACCTTTAACGTAGCGAGTCATGAAGCTCAGGCCTGGTACGCCGAAAGTCGCCATGTTCAGGTCGTAGCGAGCCTGGAAGGACTTCTCGTCTTCAGCGTTGAAGTCGGAACGAGCGATGGAGTTGGCAAGGAAGATCGTGCCGCCGCCGTCTACGCCGTAGCCGTAGTCACCGTCACCGCTAACCTTCTGGTAGGCCAGGGTAAAGGTGTGAGCCTGGATGGTGTACGCGCCTTGCAAGCTGTATGCACGGTTATCCAGTTTGGTGGTGCCGTCTTTCTCAGCCCGTTGCAGGCCAGCGCCATCACTTTTGGTGCTGTAGATGTTGAAGTCGACCGCCAGGGACTGTTCATTGCTAAGCGCATGGGTCCAGTTCAGGTTGGCGTAGGTTTTCTTCCAGTAGTCTTCGGTCTTCGCGTAGTAGAGGCTGGCGCTGACTTCTGGAGTCAGGGCGTAGACGCCACCGATGAAGTCGGTTTTTGTCAGGCCCAGGCTGTCGCGGTAGGTCTGGGCTTGCGCCACGCTCGACGTGAAGTGACCGCCTTCAAGTTTCAGGCCTTTGATCTCGTTGCTGACAAGCGAGATACCCTGTGGCAATTCAGGCAGCAGACGGCTGTCGTCGGAAGCGAATACAGGCGCGGTGGTGTACTGGTCGCCGATTTTCAGGACCGTATCGGAGATACGGAACTTAACTGCGCCGCCGCCTTTGGAGTAGTCATCCTGCGAGCGACCGTCGGAGCCGGTAGGAAACAGGCCGGTACCGGAACGACCCTTGCCGCTGTCCAGTTTGACGCCCAACAGACCGATCACGTCGACACCCACACCGATGGTGCCTTGGGTGAAGCCCGACTGGTACAGGCCGTTGAAGCCCAGGCCGGTTTCGTCGACGCGGCTTTTGCCGGTGTCATTGTTACGGAAGTCGCGGCTAAAGTTCAGGAGGCGAGTGTTGATGCTGAAGGTACTGTCTTCAACAAAGCCCTTGGAATCGTCCTGGGAGGACGCCATTGCGAACTGCGAGGTGCCTGCTGAAACAGCCAGGGCGATCATGCTCCACTTCATCACGCGCATCGTGATTTGCTCCTTTGGTTTTAGGAAGAGTACTGCCGTCCCACCTATATTTTTGTCTGGGCGGCTCTTTCTTTTTTGTGTCGGCGCAAACTTATATCACGCTGACAATATTGGCGATACTTGCCCATCTATCCTTTCAGCTTCTTTACGAGCCTGTCGTAAATTGCTATGTCCATGTCGCAAATTTACAGTCCGAATGTAACCGAACTGACAACTTCAATACTGTTTTAAAACCTTGGAATCAGGGTGGAAAGTCACCCTTAAAAGTTTTAACACTTCCCTGAAAAGCATTGACCCGCTGTTGTTTTCTGTCGCGAAACACCTGCTTCCCGCCGGTGCTGTTGTCGACCATATGGGTGTGAATGCAACAAGCGTGCACAAACCGGAAACCGAATGTGATTTTTTCGTGAAAATTGTCAAAGCCCTGTAAAAACCGCATAAGCACGGGCTTTTTACGCCGTTTGGTTTGGCCTTGACTCGCCTGCTGTACTCCTGTTCGGTGGTGCATAAAATCTGCACCAGGGCAAAACGTTACCGGTTCACCCCGTTCGGTGGGTAGTCGGCGGATCCCTTTGAGGCACAAATGGGTCATTTTGGTGCAGTTGTTCCCGGCCGGGTTTTTTGCTCCAACTCTCTGTTTGTGCCTTGCAAGCCCTCTGGATCAGGGTATTGAAGCGGGTTCTGTGTTCCGACTTTGACCAGGTTCGGTTGCATTGGTCATTTAGCGTAGCCGAAATATTGGCCTGTCTCGAAATGGTGCGCTTTTTTTTGTGGCGTCCTGTTAGGGCGCGTATTTGGCCCGGTGCATTCGCCGTGAAGCGCCAGGCATTCGCAGGTATGCTGGGCGCCTGAAACCTGACCCGCCGAACGGGAGTGACTGCTGTGTTCGCCTTAGATCCACGTCTTCAACAAGACACCTTGCCCATCGGGGATTTCCCCCTGTGCCGGCTGCTGCTGTCCAATGACTCGAATTACCCATGGTTCATCCTGGTGCCGCGCATAGAAGCTATCAGCGAAGTGTTTCAACTGGATGTCGCTGACCAGCAGCGGGTGTGGCAGGAAAGCACAGCGCTGGCGCAGTTGCTGAATGAAGGCTTCGGCGCCGACAAGATGAACATTGGCGCCCTGGGTAATGTTGTCAGCCAACTGCACGTGCATGTGATCGTACGCAAGCGCGACGACGCCGCCTGGCCGGCGCCGGTCTGGGGCAAGCATCCGGCGAAGCCTTACAGCGACGAGCAAGTGGCGGTGATTCGTGCACGTCTGCGCGAGATCCTGCCGGCTGACTTTACGTTCCTGGAGGCTTGAGCCATGGACCTTCAAGACCGTGTGATGGACCTGGAGAGTCGCCTGGCCTTTCAAGACGACACCATCGAGACCCTCAATGACATCCTGGTTACCCAGCAACGGGCGGTCGAACGCCTGCAGATGCAGATGACGGCGCTACTCAAGCGCCAGGAAGAAATGGGCGGCCAGTTCGAGTCCTCCGAGGAAGAAGCGCCACCGCCTCATTATTAATGAGGCAGGGGGAAATCCCCGGGCATAAAAAAACCGCGATGCAGCCAGGCTGCATCGCGGTTTCTTTTTTCGGGGTGCTGGAATCAGCGACGCGGCAACGCGGCGATCACATCTTCAGCTTGCAGGCCCTTGTCACGGTTCATCACGGAGAACTCCACGCGCTGGCCTTCCACCAGGACGCGATGGCCTTCGCCGCGAATCGCCCGGAAGTGGACGAAGATATCGTCGCCCGAATCCCGGGAAATGAAGCCGAAGCCCTTGGAGGTGTTGAACCACTTGACGGTACCGGTATCCCGGTTGGTCATGTCGTAGCTTTGCGACGCAGCGGCCGGGGAGGAGCGGTAAAAACTGATGGCCAGATGAAGAACGATGGCAATCAGTGCTATTGCCAGGCTGAGCAGGACGGCCGGGTGGCCACCGACTTCAGGCATAGGCGCCAGCAGGGTGAGGGTTTGCACGACAACAGCCAGGACCAGCAGGGCGCTGACCAGGTTTTGCAGTTGATGACGCGGGCCTTTGTTCCAGTAAGGAATGACTGGAGCCAGTGTCAGGTTAAGAAGACCAAAGAAGGTCAGGTAGAGAGCGTCAGGTTGTTGCAGGTAAGGCAGGGTTTCTGATCGCAGGCTGGGTATAAAGGACAGCAGCAAAGCTGCTGCGCCCGTTAGCAGGTGGACGATTTTCAACATTTTGATTAACTCACGTTAAGACGGATCACAAGGAAGAGCTGACTGGCACGGTTCGCTTCTGAACAATGGGAGGCGTTGGGCACGTGCGCGGGTATCAGCCTATGTCGCTGCCGTGAAAAATAACGGTGGCGACACGCTGCCTATTTAACAGCAAAGCCTGTGCCTACTCAAATCAAGCATTTCAGGCTGTTACAAGGGGCACGGCATTTCTGCGGCAAACGCTTGTCCTAGACAGGTGCAGGCCTTTTCGCAGGTGTTGGGTAATTTTTCTCGCTGGGCGTGAAGCCCGGCCTGCTGTGTAGATTCGCTCTGCAAGGGGCGATTTGCCGCACCTCGGGAGGCCCGTGCGGGCTGCGCAAGGCCGGCACTCTTGCTAGAGTGGTCCAGCACCTGATCAATGAATTTTTTATCAATTGAAGGGGAAAAACATGGCAATCGATATTGGTATCAGTGAAGAAGATCGTAAATCAATCGTTGATGGACTTTCGCGACTGCTTTCCGATACCTATGTACTTTACCTGAAGACCCATAACTTCCATTGGAACGTAACGGGCCCCATGTTTCGTACACTGCACTTGATGTTTGAAGAGCAATACAACGAACTGGCGCTGGCGGTGGACTCCATTGCCGAACGCATTCGTGCCCTGGGCTTTCCGGCACCGGGTGCCTACTCGGTATACGCGCGACTTTCTTCGATCAAGGAAGAAGAGGGCGTACCGAGCGCTGAAGACATGATCAAGCAATTGGTCGAAGGCCAGGAAGCGGTTACCCGTACCGCACGCGGCATCTTCCCGTTGTTGGATAAAGTCAGCGATGAGCCGACTGCCGACTTGCTGACCCAGCGTATGCAAGTTCATGAAAAGACCGCGTGGATGCTGCGTTCCCTGCTCGAAAACAAGTAACACCGGATGCGGGTGGGCGTCTAGCTGATGCCCCTCGCGTGCTTGTTCCTCTGCGACTCCCTTCCCTTGCGAGCTTCCCGATACGCGCGTTGGCTTGTCCTACGGCGCTCGGCTCCCCGTCTTCTGGCTGCACTTGTCTTCTTGATGTTTTATAGGCCCAACGGCCAACAACAACGATTGATGGGTGGCCGTCAGGCAATGGAGTGTCAAGTGTATGTCTCGCGGAACAGGTAATGGAGTTATGGAAACGTGCGGCTTGCACAAAATAAAGGTGGATCCTTTTGCTAAAGGGTTTGATATGAACCTGGCCAGGCCATTGTCCCGATCCGTTCGGCTTAATGGGTTTTCGACGTGTTTGCGACTCGAAGAGGTTTATTGGAATATCCTTGCGGAGATAGCCAGGATCAATACCTGTTCGGTCAGCGCGCTGCTGTCTTACGTGGACCGGGAAGTGCACTTGCGTTATGGCGGTGTAAAGAACTTCAGCGGCCTGGTCAGGGTGGTTTGCGTGGTTCATGTATTGAAAGGGCGTATTACCGCACCCACTGTGCATCCGGGGCAGGCTTGATCCTGTCGGGCCCGGGCTTCTCCCGGGTCTGGCGCCCGGCAGGAGCCTGTCGCAGGCACCTATATAAAGAGCAGCGCGCCGCCACGGCTGCACAGCCTCGATTTACCAGATATAATCCCGGGCTTTGCTGCGCATGCCGGGACTTTCCCAAGGGTTGGAGTCAGGGCAGGGCGCGGCGTATGCCGTGATCTGATCGCCGAGACATCTTCATGCCCATGTACGACTATCAATGCGCTTCCTGTGGTCATCAGTTGGAAGCCATTCAAAAGATCAGCGCCGCGCCGCTGGTCGATTGCCCTGCCTGCCAGGCACCGGAGCTTAAAAAGATGTTGTCCATGCCGGGCTTTCGCCTGAGTGGCAATGGCTGGTACGAGACCGACTTCAAGACCGGGTCGAAGAAGAATCTGGCCGGCGGCGACAAAGCAGACTGAGTTGAACTCTACGCGCAGGCTCCTGCATTATCCGTCACCTGACTTAGCTGTACGGTGATGAGGCAGGCCTCCACCGAATTTCGAATTACGAGAAGCGAAACCACTATCATGATGCGCAGCCACTATTGCGGCCAACTGAACGAGACCCTGGAAGGTCAGGAAATCACCCTTTGCGGATGGGTTCACCGTCGCCGCGACCACGGCGGGGTGATCTTCCTCGATATCCGTGATCGTGATGGTCTGGCCCAGGTGGTGTTCGATCCGGACCGCGCCGAGAGCTTCGCCGCCGCCGATCGCGTGCGCAGCGAGTACGTCGTGAAGATCACCGGCAAGGTTCGCCTGCGTCCGGCCGGTGCCACCAACGCCAACATGGCGTCGGGCATGATCGAAGTGCTGGGCTACGAGCTGGAAGTGTTGAACGAGTCGGAAACCCCGCCGTTCCCGCTGAACGAGTTCTCCGATGTGGGCGAAGAAACCCGCCTGCGTTATCGCTTCCTCGACCTGCGTCGCCCGGAAATGGCCGAGAAGCTGCGCCTGCGTTCGCGCATGACCACCAGCATCCGTCGCTTCCTGGACGAGAACGGCTTCCTCGACGTCGAGACGCCGATCCTGACCCGTGCAACCCCGGAAGGCGCCCGCGACTACCTGGTGCCGAGCCGTACCCACGCCGGTTCCTTCTTCGCGTTGCCGCAATCGCCACAGCTGTTCAAGCAACTGCTGATGGTTGCCGGCTTCGATCGTTACTACCAGATCGCCAAATGCTTCCGTGACGAAGACCTGCGGGCTGACCGCCAGCCGGAATTCACCCAGATCGACATCGAGACCAGCTTCCTCGATGAAAAAGAGATCATGGGCATCACCGAGCAGATGATCCGCAACCTGTTCAAGGAAGTGCTGGACCTGGAGTTCGGCGAATTCCCGCACATGACTTTCGAAGAAGCCATGCGTCGTTACGGTTCCGACAAGCCGGACCTGCGTAACCCGCTGGAACTGGTTGACGTTGAAGACCAACTCAAAGATGTCGACTTCAAGGTGTTCAGCGGCCCGGCCAACGACCCTAAATGCCGTATTGCCGCGTTGCGCGTTCCTGGCGCTGCGAGCATGCCGCGCAAGCAGATCGACGACTACACCAAGTTCGTCGGTATCTACGGTGCCAAGGGCCTGGCGTACATCAAGGTCAACGAGCGCGCCAAGGGTGTTGAAGGCCTGCAGTCGCCAATCGTCAAGAACATCCCCGAAGCCAACCTCAACGTGATCCTGGATCGTGTTGGCGCGGTCGACGGCGACATCGTGTTCTTCGGCGCCGACAAATCCAAGATCGTCAGCGAAGCGCTGGGTGCATTGCGGATCAAGGTCGGTAACGACCTGAACCTGCTGACCTGCAAGTGGGCACCGATGTGGGTGGTCGACTTCCCGATGTTCGAAGAGAACGACGACGGCAGCTTCAGTGCGCTGCACCACCCGTTCACCGCGCCCAAGTGCACGCCGCAAGAGCTGGAAGCCAACCCGGCTGGCGCTCTGTCCCGTGCCTACGACATGGTTCTGAACGGCACCGAGCTGGGTGGCGGTTCGATCCGTATCCACCGCAAGGAAATGCAGCAATCGGTCTTCCGCCTGCTGGGCATCAACGAAGATGAGCAGCAAGAGAAGTTCGGCTTCCTGCTCGACGCCCTGAAGTACGGCGCACCACCCCATGGCGGCCTGGCCTTCGGCCTGGACCGTCTGGTGATGCTGATGACCGGTGCCCAGTCGATCCGTGAAGTGATCGCCTTCCCGAAAACCCAAAGTGCTGCCGACGTGATGACGCAAGCACCGGGTGTGGTGGACGCCAAGGCACTGCGCGAGCTGCATATCCGTCTGCGCGAGACACCAAAGGCTGAGTAAGGCCGCAGCGTGAAAGCGCGATAAGGTTTTACATTGTCAGCTAAGGGCGCATCTTCGGATGCGCCTTTGCGTTACAAGGGCTGTACGTCTAAGAGGGAAGTCCCGCCTGGGGCGGGATCGACAGGTTTCTACAGAATTTCGGAGTTGTGTTATGGCTGGCCATTCCAAGTGGGCGAACATCAAGCACCGCAAAGAGCGTCAGGATGCCAAGAAAGGCAAGATCTTCACCAAGTGGATTCGCGAGCTGACTGTTGCCGCGCGCCAGGGTGGCGGTGACCCGGGTTCCAACCCGCGTCTGCGCCTGGCCCTGGACAAGGCTCTCGGTGCCAACATGAGCCGTGACATCATCGATCGCGCGGTGGCTCGTGGTGCCGGCGCGGCCGATACCGATGACATGGTCGAATTGAGCTACGAAGGTTACGGCCCGGGTGGCGTGGCGGTGATGGTCGAGTGCATGACCGACAACCGCAACCGTACCGCGGCGGCTGTGCGCCATGCGTTCAGCAAGTGTGGCGGCAACCTTGGCACCGACGGTTCGGTGGCCTACCTGTTTGAGCGCAAGGGGCAGATTTCTTTCGCGCCGGGCGTTGATGAGGATGCGCTGATTGAAGCGGCGATGGAGGCGGATGCCGACGACGTGGTGACCAACGAAGACGGTTCCATCGACGTGTTTACCTCGTTTGCGGGCTTTTACTCGGTGCGTAACGCGCTGGAAGCAGCCGGTTTCAAAGGCACCGACGCGGAAATCGTGATGCTGCCGACCACCAGTGCCGAGCTTGACCTGGATGGGGCGCAGAAGGTGCTCAAGATGCTCGATATGCTTGAAGACCTGGATGACGTGCAGAACGTCTATTCCAACGCCGATATCCCGGAGTCGGTTGCCGAACAGCTCACTTAAGAGCGCCGGAGATCCAATGTGGGAGCTGGCTTGCCTGCGATGGCATCAACTCGGTGTAACTGATGTACCGAGGTGTCTTTATCGCAGGCAAGCCAGCGCCTACAGGGTTCTATGCTGTTACACAAACCATGTGCCTGGCGCATCCGCTTTAAATCCATCTCGCAGGCGTTATGACTCTAATCCTAGGTATCGACCCCGGTTCGCGAATCACCGGCTTTGGCGTGGTCCAACAGACCCCGCGAGGCTGCGTGTACGTGGCCTCGGGCTGTATCCGTACCGGCGCCGGCGAGTTGGCCGAGCGCTTGCAGATCGTTTATCGCGGCGTGCGTGAAGTGATCCAGACCTACGGCCCGGTCACCATGGGCATCGAAAAGGTGTTCATGGCAAAAAACGCCGACTCGGCCCTCAAGCTCGGCCAGGCCCGTGGTGCGGCCATCGTCGCCGGTGCCGAGGAGGGCATGGAGATCGCTGAATACACCGCGACCCAGGTCAAGCAAGCCGTGGTCGGCACCGGTGCGGCCAATAAGGAGCAGGTGATGATGATGGTCATGCACATGCTCAAACTCACCGCCAAGCCGCAAATCGACGCCTCCGACGCCCTGGCCATTGCCATCTGCCACGCCCATACCCGTTCCAGCCTTATGCCGCACGGCTTGGGTACGGCACGCAGTCGTGGCGGCCGGCTGCGTCTCTGATAGCATCAGCGCAATCATTCTGCGTGGGGTGCATGAACGGCCTGTGCTGTCGGCCGACATGCCCGCGTTATTACCGGCCAGGCCTTGATCTGAGCCGATTCTTAAGGATTCGAACGTGATTGGACGCTTGCGCGGCACCCTGGCTGAGAAACAGCCGCCGCACCTGATTCTGGATGTAAACGGGCTGGGCTATGAGCTGGAAGTGCCCATGACCACCCTCTACCGCCTACCGTCGGTCGGTGAGCCGCTGACCCTGCACACCCACCTGGTGGTGCGCGAAGATGCGCAATTGCTCTATGGTTTCATTGGCAAGCGTGACCGGGATTTCTTCCGCGAACTGATCCGTCTCAATGGCGTGGGGCCGAAGCTGGCGCTGGCGTTGATGTCGAGCCTGGAAGTGGATGAGCTGGTGCGCTGTGTGTCGGCCCAGGATACGTCGGCGCTGACCAAGGTGCCGGGTGTCGGCAAGAAAACCGCCGAGCGTTTGCTGGTGGAACTCAAGGATCGCTTCAAGGCCTGGGAAGTGGTGCCGAGCATGTTCGCCCTGGTGCCTAACCAGCCGGACGCACCGGGTGCGCCGGTGGCCAGCGCGGAAAGCGATGCGGTCAGTGCGCTGATCTCCCTGGGCTACAAACCGCAAGAGGCGAGCAAAGCCGTGTCGGCCATCAAGGACAAGAACCTGAGCAGCGAAGACATGATCCGCCGCGCCCTGAAGGGAATGATTTAAGTGATTGAAGCTGATCGTCTGATCGCGGCCACCGGCCCGCGTGATCGTGAAGAAGTCCAGGACCGGGCGATTCGCCCCCTGAGCCTTGCCGAATACATCGGCCAGCCCACCGTGCGCGAGCAGATGGAGCTGTTCATCCAGGCCGCGCGCGGGCGCAGCGAGTCACTGGACCACACGTTGATCTTCGGCCCTCCGGGGCTGGGCAAGACCACCCTGGCCAACATCATCGCCCAGGAAATGGGCGTGTCGATCAAGTCCACCTCGGGCCCCGTGCTGGAGCGCCCGGGCGATCTGGCGGCGCTGCTGACCAACCTCGAACCTCACGACGTACTGTTTATCGACGAGATTCACCGGCTTTCGCCCATCGTCGAGGAAGTGCTGTACCCGGCCATGGAAGACTTCCAGCTGGACATCATGATCGGCGAAGGCCCGGCGGCGCGCTCGATCAAGCTCGACCTGCCACCGTTCACGCTGGTGGGTGCCACCACCCGGGCGGGAATGCTGACCAACCCGTTGCGAGACCGTTTCGGGATTGTTCAACGTCTGGAGTTCTATAGCACGGCGGACCTGGCCACCATCGTCAGCCGTTCGGCGAATATCCTCGGTTTGCCCCTGGACCCGGAAGGCGCGTTTGAAATCGCCCGCCGCGCCCGTGGTACACCACGGATTGCCAACCGTTTGCTGCGCCGGGTACGCGACTTTGCCGAGGTGCGGGCCAAGGGGCATATCACCAAGCCGGTGGCAGACCTGGCGCTGAACCTGCTGGATGTCGACGAACACGGCTTTGATCACCAGGACCGGCGTCTGCTGTTGACCATGATCGAGAAGTTCGACGGCGGTCCGGTGGGCGTGGACAGCCTCGCGGCAGCCATCAGTGAAGAGCGGCACACGATTGAGGATGTGCTGGAACCGTACCTGATCCAGCAGGGCTACATCATGCGTACACCAAGGGGCCGCGTGGTCACCCGGCATGCCTATCTGCACTTTGGGTTAAACATTCCGTCACGATTGGGCGAGATGCCCGTAGTAGACGAATTCCTCGATGCAGTAGACGATTAAAAAAGGCTTGGCGATTCGATTTATTCGGCGTTTGTGCTGTCCTAGTGGCTGGCGTCGTCATTCTTTCGTTAGAAATGTGCCAGAGAATGAAAAACAGTTGCCTGGCCGGATTGGCAACCTGAGGAGTAAGCACTAGAGTATGCGCGCGCAAAACGGGGATCAGTCGTTCGCACATCGCTGTCGCGTTTATTACGAGGACACCGATGCTGGCGGCATCGTTTACTACGTCAATTACCTAAAGTTCATGGAACGGGCTCGAACCGAGCGGCTACGGGAGCTGGGCTTTGCCCAATCCACGCTTGCAGGGGAGGACCTGTTGTTTGTCGTGCATTCCAGCGAGGCGCGTTACTACGCGCCGGCGCGACTGGACGACGAACTGCTGGTCAGCGCAGAAATAACCGAATTGAACCGTGCCAGCCTGCGCTTTAAACAGCAGGTCAGGCGGGCTACGGATGCAACGCTGCTCTGTGAGGGGCAGTTCCTGGTGGCCTGTGTTCGCACCAATAGTTTGAAACCCCGGGCCATTCCCGAAACTCTACGCACGGCCTTTGCCGGCGTGAGCGGCGCGGGTAAACATTCAGAGCAGGAGATTTAGCGTGGAACCTACCGTCGTCGACCATTCCTCCATGTGGAGCCTGGTCAGCAATGCCAGTGTCGTGGTTCAACTGGTGATGCTGGTCCTGGTAGCCGCATCGGTTACCTCTTGGGTCATGATTTTTCAGCGCAGCAACTTGCTGCGTGCCGGTCGACGTGCCCTGGAGAGCTTCGAAGAGCGCTTCTGGTCGGGTATCGACCTGTCCAAGCTGTACCGCCAGGCGGGCAGCAACCCGGACCCGGATTCGGGCGTCGAGCAGATCTTCCGCGCCGGCTTCAAGGAATTCTCCCGTCTGCGCCAGCAGCCAGGTGTTGACCCGGAAGCGGTCATGGAAGGCGTGGCCCGTGCCATGCGCGTCGCGATTTCCCGCGAAGAGGAAAAGCTTGAGCAAAGCCTGCCGTTCCTCGCCACCGTAGGTTCCGTGAGCCCTTACATCGGCCTGTTCGGTACCGTATGGGGGATCATGAACTCCTTCCGCGGCCTGGCCCAGGCCCAGCAAGCGACCCTGGCCACCGTGGCCCCGGGTATCGCCGAAGCGCTGATCGCCACCGCCATCGGCCTGTTCGCAGCTATTCCCGCAGTAATCGCCTACAACCGTTTTGCCGCTCGTGGCGAAACCTTGATCAGCCGTTACTACACCTTCGCCGATGAATTCCAGGCGATCCTGCACCGTAAAGTGCACACCAGCGAAGAATAAGCAGGTAATTCCCAATGGCTTTAATCGCTCGAGCTCGCAAAAAGCGCAAGCCGGTCGCCGAGATGAACGTAGTGCCTTACATCGACGTGATGCTGGTGCTGCTGGTTATCTTCATGGTGACCGCGCCGATGCTCAATCAGGGCGTGAAGGTTGATCTGCCCAAGGTTTCCAGCGAAGCCTTGCCGCAGGACAACAACACCCAGGTCCTGACCATTTCGATCAAGGCTGACAAGACCTATTACTGGAACCTTGGCAGCGAAGTCGACACTCAGAAACAACAGGACAAGGCCATGACCTTGCCGCAGATGACTGATGCCGTGACCAAGATCATTCGCGCCGGCAACGAAGGCGGCAAGCACACCCAGGTGTTCATCCGCGGCGACAAGGTTGTCGACTATGGCTCCGTGATGGGCGCCATGGGCGGGCTGCAGAAGGCCGGAGTCGGTAATGTTGGCTTGATTACCGAGGCGCCCTGATGCACCAACAGCGAGAGCCGTCCGCCTCGGAAAGCTTCTTCTGGCCTAGCGTCTGGGCAATTGCCCTGCACGTCCTGGTGTTTGGCCTGCTGTTCGTCAGCTTTGCCATGACCCCGGACCTGCCGCCAGCCAAGCCGATCGTGCAGGCGACCCTGTATCAGCTGAAATCGAAAAGCCAGGCCACCACCCAGACCAATCAGAAGATTGCGGGTGAGGCCCAGAAGTCGGCTGCGCGCCAGACTGAAGTCGAGCAGATGGAACAGAAGAAGGTCGAGCAGGAAGCGGTGAAGGCTGCTGCGGAACAAAAGAAAGAAGAGGCGGCTCAAAAGGCCGAGGAATCGAAAAAGGCTGACGAGGCGAAGAAAGCGGAAGAGGCGCAGAAGGCTGATGAAGCCAAGAAAGCCGATAAAGCTGCCGAAGCCAAAAAGGCCGAAGAGAAACAATTGGCTGATATAGCCAAGAAGAAATCTGAAGAAGAAGCCAAGAAGGCTGCCGAAGAAGAGGCCAAGAAAAAGGCCGCTGAAGACGCGAAGAAAAAGATCGTCGAAGACGCGAAGAAGAAAGCTGCGGACGACGCCAAGAAGAAAGCTGAAGCTGACGAGGCGAAGAAGAAAATCGCCGACGATGCGAAGAAGAAAGCTGCCGCCGATGCCTCCAAGAAAAAGGCTCAGGAAGCAGCACGTAAATCGACCGAAGACAAAAAGGCCCAGGCCTTGGCCGATTTGCTTTCCGACACGCCGCAGCGCCAGCAAGCCTTGGCCGATGAACGTGGTGATGAAGTCGCGGGCAGTTTCGATGACCTGATTCGCTCACGGGCAGCAGAAGGGTGGACCCGTCCTCCTTCGGCACGCAAAGGCATGACAGTAGTGCTGCAGATCGGCATGTTGCCGGACGGTACGGTGACTTCGGTCAGCGTGGCCAAGTCCAGTGGCGATGGTTCGTTCGACAGTTCGGCGGTAGCAGCGGTCAAGAACATTGGCCGGTTGACCGAGATGCAGGGAATGAAACCAAGCGACTTCGCTCCCTACCGTTCATTCAAGATGACATTCACACCTGAGGATCTAGCCTTGTGAGAAACCTTCTTCGAGGAATGCTTGTCGTTATTTGCTGCATGGCAGGGATAGCGGCGGCGGATGAAAAGAACATTCTGGTCACCAGCGGTAGCGATCGGGCCACCCCGATCGCCGTTGTACCGTTTGGCTGGCAGGGCGGCAGCGTGCTGCCGGACGACATGGCGCAGATCATCAGCGATGACCTGCGTAACTCCGGTTACTACGCACCGATCGACAAAGGCAACATGATCAGCCAGCCGACCCAGGCCAGCGAAGTCATCTTCCGCGACTGGAAAGCGTTGAACGCCCAGTACCTGATGGTGGGCAGCATCACGCCGGCCGGCGGCCGCCTGCAGATCCAGTACGCGTTGTTCAACGTCGCGACCGAGCAGCAAGTGCTGACCGGCAGCGTGTCGGGCACCACGGACCAACTGCGGGACATGGCGCACTACATCTCCGACCAGTCGTTTGAAAAACTGACCGGGATCAAGGGTGCCTTCTCGACTCGCCTGCTTTATGTAACGGCCGAGCGTTTTTCGGTAGACAACACTCGTTACACTTTGCAGCGTTCCGACTATGACGGCGCTCGTGCAGTGACGTTGCTGCAATCCCGTGAGCCGATCCTGTCGCCACGCTTTGCACCGGATGGCAAGCGTATCGCCTACGTGTCCTTTGAACAGAAGCGTCCACGGATCTTCGTTCAGCACATCGATACCGGTCGCCGTGAGCAGATCACCAACTTTGAAGGCCTGAACGGCGCGCCAGCCTGGTCGCCCGATGGTTCGCGCCTGGCGTTCGTACTGTCCAAAGATGGCAACCCGGACATCTACGTGATGAACATGGCCTCGCGCCAGCTGAGCCGTGTGACCAGCGGCCCGGGCATCAACACCGAACCGTTCTGGGGTAAGGATGGTTCGACCATCTACTTCACCTCCGACCGTGGCGGCAAGCCGCAAGTCTACAAAACCAGCGTCAACGGCGGCGGCGCCGAACGTGTGACCTTTATTGGTAACTACAACGCTGCACCGAAGCTTTCGGCCGATGAAAAGACGTTGGTGATGATTCACCGTCAGGATGGTTTCACTAATTTCCGGGTTGCGGCCCAGGATTTGCAGCGCGGAACCGTAAAAATCCTCACAGATACCAACCTTGATGAGTCAGCCACTGTTGCGCCCAACGGCACCATGGTAATCTACGCCACCCGCCAGCAGGGCCGGGGAGTCTTGATGCTCGTGTCCATTAATGGACGCGTAAGGCTCCCGCTTCCTACCGCACAAGGCGAAGTCAGAGAACCGTCCTGGTCCCCTTACCTGAACTGACGCGGCGCTACAAAAAGAAGTACTTAACACACTGGGGTTCATTAGGAGTTTCACGATGGAAATGCTGAAGTTTGGTAAGTTTGCTGCTCTGGCTCTGGCTCTGTCCGTAGCCGTTGGTTGCTCGTCTAAAGGCGGCGACAATGCCGGTGAAGGCGCAGCTGTTGATCCAAACGCTGGTTACGGCGCTAACACTGGTGCAGTTGACGGCTCCCTGAGCGAAGAAGCTGCTCTGCGCGCTATCACCACTTTCTACTTCGAATACGACAGTTCGGACCTGAAGCCAGAAGCCATGCGCGCTCTGGACGTTCACGCGAAGGACCTGAAAGCTAACGGCGCTCGCGTTGTTCTGGAAGGTAACACCGACGAACGTGGTACTCGTGAGTACAACATGGCACTGGGCGAGCGTCGTGCGAAAGCCGTTCAGCGCTACCTGGTACTGCAAGGTGTTGCTCCAGGCCAACTGGAACTGGTTTCCTACGGTAAAGAGCGTCCAGTTGCTACTGGCCACGACGAGCAGTCCTGGGCTCAAAACCGTCGCGTCGAACTGCGTAAGTAATTCGTCATGCGAACGTGCCGTCGTGCTCTAACTGTATTGGCTCTCAGCCTGGCACCGCTTGCGGTGTGGGCTGCGGTTCCTGTGGAAGATAGCAACTCTGGCTATAACAATAGCGGGAGCAGTTATCCGCCAGCGGGTTATGGCACGAACGGCGCCTATGTCGGGGGTGCGGCTACGGCCGCACCTTCGGCACAGGGCGAGCTGTTCAACCAGCTGCAACGCATGCAGGATCAATTGTCGCAGCAACAAGGCACGATTGAAGTTCTGCAGAATCAAGTGAACCAGCTGAAGCAAGAAGGCCTGGAGCGATACCAGGATCTTGATCGACGCATTGGAGCCGGCGTTACACCAGCCGCTACTCCTGATAATTCTTCTGCCGGTGGCGCGCCAAGTGCGGCCGCCGGTGGTGCAGCAGCAGGCGCGGCTGCCAGCCAAGCCCCTGCCGCCAGCAGCGAACCGGGTGATCCGGCGAAGGAGAAGCTGTATTACGACGCAGCCTTCGACCTGATCAAAGCCAAGGATTTCGATAAGGCCAGCCAGGCTTTTACCGCATTCCTGCGCAAATACCCCAACAGCCAGTACGCGGGTAACGCCCAGTACTGGTTGGGTGAGGTGAACCTGGCCAAGGGCGATCTGCAGGGCGCAGGCCAGGCCTTTGCCAAGGTCAGCCAGCTGTACCCCAAGCACGCCAAGGTGCCGGACTCACTGTACAAACTCGCTGACGTAGAACGCCGCCTGGGTCATACCGACAAGGTCAAAGGCATTCTGCAGCAGGTGGTGGCCCAGTATCCGGGTACCTCCGCTGCCCAGTTGGCCCAGCGGGATCTGCAACGCATGTAAGCGTCGCAACCCGTTCAGAAGAAACCCGCGCCCTGCGCGGGTTTTTTCGTTAGAATCCACGCCCTTTTATGAAACACGCTTCCTGGGATTTACGCGTTGGCGCAATTCCTTGAAGTGCCTGACGGAGGCGGACAGCCTGTTTAGCTGTTACGCCCGTGGCGACTATGCAAGACACATTACGTATCACCGAAGTTTTTTACTCGTTGCAGGGTGAAACGCGCACTGCCGGGCTGCCCACTGTATTTGTGCGCCTGACCGGTTGCCCGCTGCGTTGCCAGTACTGCGACAGCGCCTACGCCTTCAGCGGCGGCACCGTGCGTACCCTTGAAGACATCCTCGAGCAAGTGGCCGGTTACCGGCCGCGTTATGTCTGTGTCACCGGTGGCGAGCCACTGGCGCAGCCTAACGCCATTCCCTTGCTCAAGCAGTTGTGTGATGCCGGCTACGAAGTGTCCCTGGAAACCAGCGGCGCCCTGGATATTGCTGCGGTCGACCCTCGGGTCAGTCGGGTCGTCGACCTGAAGACCCCAGGCTCCAAGGAAGTGCACCGCAACCGTTACGAGAACATCGAGCTGCTGACGCCCAACGATCAGGTCAAGTTCGTCATCTGTTCCCGTGAAGACTACGACTGGGCGACCTCCAAGCTGATCCAATATGGTCTGGACCGCCGCGCCGGCGAAGTGCTGTTTTCCCCAAGCCATCACGACCTGAATGCTCGCGACCTGGCCGACTGGGTTGTCGCGGACAACCTGCCGGTACGCCTGCAACTGCAACTGCACAAATACCTGTGGAACGACGAGCCGGGGCGCTGAGATGACTGAACAAAAGCGTGCGGTCATCCTGCTGTCCGGCGGCCTCGACTCCGCCACCGTGGTCGCCATGGCCCGGGCCGAAGGCTACAGCTGCTACACCATGAGCTTCGACTACGGCCAGCGCCACCGCGCCGAACTCGACGCCGCCGCCCGCGTCGCGCGCGACCTGGGCGTGGTGGAGCACAAGGTGATTGGCCTGAACCTCGACGGCATTGGCGGCTCGGCGTTGACCGACAGCTCCATTGATGTACCGCAAGGCCCCAGCGAAGGCATCCCGGTGACCTATGTGCCGGCGCGCAATACCGTTTTCCTGTCCCTGGCCCTTGGCTGGGCCGAAGTGCTCAATGCCCGTGACATCTTCATTGGCGTCAACGCCCTGGACTACGCCGGCTACCCGGACTGCCGTCCCGAGCACATCGAGTCATTCGAGCGCATGGCCAACCTGGCGACAAAGGCCGGTGTAGAAGGGCAGGGCTTTCGCATCCTGGCGCCGCTGCAGAACCGCAGCAAGGCCGATATCGTGAAGGCTGGCGTAGGACTTGGCGTCGATTACTCGCTGACTGTTTCCTGCTATCAGGCAGACAATGACGGTCGTGCTTGTGGGAAATGCGACAGCTGCCGACTGCGTGCAGAAGGCTTCCAGGCGGCCGGAATTACTGACCCAACGCGTTATTTCTGATTTATTTCAAATAAGGTGTTGAATAATCCTTAGAAATCAGTATTATACGCGCCACCACACAGCGGGTCGTTAGCTCAGTTGGTAGAGCAGTTGGCTTTTAACCAATTGGTCGTAGGTTCGAATCCCACACGACCCACCATTTTTGGCGGTTTAGAAAATCCGGAAGGCCCACGCAAGTGAGGATTTCCGGGTTTTTTTTTGCCCGGTAAAAAGCCGATCACTCCCAAGGCAGGGAGTGATCGGCTTTTTTCTTTAAACCTAGCCAAACCGCCCGGTTATATAGTCCTCGGTCTGCTTCATCTTCGGCTTGGTGAAGATCTCATCCGTATTGCCGTGCTCAATCAGCTCCCCCATGAACATGAACGCGGTGCTGTCCGATACCCGCGCGGCCTGCTGCATGTTGTGGGTCACGATGATCACCGTGTAGTGCTCTTTCAGCTCGGTGATCAACTGCTCGATGCGCCCGGTGGAAATCGGGTCGAGCGCCGAGGTCGGTTCGTCCAGCAGCAATACTTGCGGGCGCAGTGCAATGGTGCGCGCGATGCACAGGCGCTGTTGCTGCCCGCCTGACAGGCTCTGGGCGCTTTGCTTGAGTTTGTCTTTCACCTCGTCCCACAGGGCGCCGCCGCGCAGGGCCTGCTCGACACGGTCATCCATTTCCCGGCGTGTCAGTTTTTCATGGTGGCGCACGGCATAGGCGATGTTGTCGTAGATCGACATCGGAAACGGCACCGGCTTCTGGAAGACCATTCCGACGTGGCTGCGCAGGCGGTTCATCGAGTAGCCGGGAGCCAGGATGTTCTCGCCGTTCAGCAGCACCTCGCCGCGCGCCTCCTGCTTCGGGTACATCGAGTAGATACGGTTGAATACCCGCAGCAAGGTCGACTTCCCGCAGCCCGACGGGCCGATGATCGCGGTGATGCGTTTTTCCGGAATATCGATGTCGATGGATTTCAGCGAACGCTGGTTGTTGTAGAAAAACTCCAAGCCACGCACACGGATTTTGGTTTTTTCAGGTTCAAGTCGGGTCGATTGCATCAGTGGGACCTATTGCGCAAAAGAATCAGGCGAGACAGCAAGCTCAGCACCAGCACGAACATCGTCAGCACCAGGGCACCGGCCCAGGCGAGGGCGTGCCAGTCATCGAACGGGCTCATGGCGTACTGGAAAATGACCACCGGCACACTGGCAATCGGCTTGAGCAGGTTGCTGCTCCAGAACTGGTTGCCGAAGGCGGTGAACAGCAGCGGGGCGGTTTCCCCGGTAATCCGCGCCAGCGCCAGCAGGATGCCGGTCACCACCCCGGCCTTGGCCGCTCTCAATACAATCTGCAACGTCAGCTTCCATTGCGGCACGCCCAGGGCCAGGGCGGCCTCGCGCATGGTGGAGGGTTGCAGCTGGAGCATTTCGTCGGTCGTGCGCACCACCACCGGGATCACCAGCAGCGCCAGCGCCAGGGCGCCGGCAATGGCGGAGAAGCCGACCTGGTGATTGGTCAGCAGGTTCAGCGGCAGGATCACGCCGGTATAGATGAACAGTCCCAGCACGATCGATGGCGCAGACAGCAGGATGTCGTTGATGAAACGCACCGTGGTACCCAGGCGCGAGTGACGTGCGAACTCAGCCAGCCAGATGCCCGCCATCAGCCCGATGGGTGTGCCGATCAGCAGCGCAATCCCGGACATCAGGGCGCTGCCATAAAAGGCGTTGGCCAGGCCGCCGTCGGTTCCGGGTGGCGGCGTCATCTGAGTGAACAAGCGCAGGTTGAGCGCCTGGAAGCCGTTGATGATGGTGGTCAGCAGAATCCACGCCAGCCACAGCAGGCCAAAGACCGTGGCGCCACAACTCAACACCATGGCCACGCGGTTCTTGAAGGCACGCCTGCGGTACAGGCGTTCGCTGCTATTCATAAGCCCTCCTTGCGGGACAGGCGCATGAGCAGCAGTCGCGCCAATGCCAGCACCACGAATGTCACGATGAACAGCAGGAAGCCCAAGGCAATCAGCGCTGAGCGATGCAGGTCGGTATAGGCCTCGCTGAACTCGTTGGCGATGACGGAGGCGATGGAGCTGCTGGGCATCAGCAGCGACGCGGAGAACTGCTGGGCGTTACCCAGCACGAAGGTGACGGCCATGGTTTCGCCCAAGGCGCGACCGAGGCCGAGAAACACACCGCCGACCACTGCCGAGCGGGTGTAGGGCAGGACGATGTCCCACACCACCTCCCAGGTCGTACTACCCAGAGCGTAGGCAGACTCTTTCAATTGAGTCGGCACACTGCGAAAAACTTCATGCATCACCGAGGTAATGAACGGCGTAATCATGATCGCCAGGACGATGCCGGCGGTCAGCATCCCGATGCCCAGTGGCGGCCCCTGGAACAGCGAGCCAATCAATGGAAGTGCGCCCAGGTAGTCGTTGATCCAGGGTGACAGGTACTCGGCCATGAATGGCCCGAAAACAAACAATCCCCACATGCCATAGATGATCGAGGGAATGCCCGCGAGCAATTCGACGGCGGAGGCAACTGGCATTCTCAGCCAGGGCGGCGCCACTTCGGTGAGGAAAATCGCGATGCCAAAACTCACCGGCACCGCAATCAGCAGTGCCAGGAAGGAGGTGACCAGCGTGCCGTAAATCGGCACCAGGGCGCCAAAGTGGTTGTTGACCGCATCCCACTCGGTGCTGGTAATAAAGCCGAAACCGAAGGTCTTGAAGGCCAGGCCACCGCCCCACAATGTCGAGGCGGCAATACTTGCCAGCAACAGCAGGACGAGCATGGCCGCGCCGAACATTGAGCGTTTGAACCACAGGTCGTTGCGTTGATCACGAGCGGCGCGGCTGTCACCCGATACATCGCTCGCGTGAGTGGTCATGGCCAGGGGTTGGACAGTTTCATTCATATCGGATGTGCTCATCCCCTTGCTCAAGCACGACGCTGCCTGGGCAAGGGGATCATGGGAGGGCGGATCAGTGGGCGAAGTCAGACTTCCAGTAACCTTCGATCCGGGTCACGAGGGAATCGGGCAGCGCTACGTAGTCCAATGCCGCGGCCTGCTGCTGACCTTTTTCCAGCGACCATTTGAAGAAGTTGAAGGCCGCCTGGCTTTGCTCGGCGTTCTTCGCCTGCTTGTACATGATGATCCAGGTGGTCGCCGTGATCGGCCAGGCGTTCTCACCCGGGGCGTTGGTCATGATCAGGTTGAAGTCCTTGGCGTTGGCCCAGTCGGCGGTATCTGCTGCCGCCTGGAAGGCCTTCGCGTTGGGCTCGACAAACTTGCCCGACGCGTTCTTCAGCGAGGCGTAGGTCATTTTGTTCTGCAGGGCGTAGGCGTATTCAACAAAGCCAATGGAGTTCTTGATCTGCTTCACGTAGGCCGAAACACCTTCGTTGCCCTTGCCGCCCACGCCCACTGGCCATGGCACGGTGGTGCCGAAACCGACCTTGGTTTTCCAGCCGTCACTGACTTTGGCGAGGTAGTTGGTGAAGTTGTACGAGGTACCCGAGCCGTCCGAGCGGTGGACCACGGTGATGTTCGCGCCCGGCAGTTTCAGGCCAGGGTTGAGTGCGGCGATCGCCGGGTCGTTCCAGGCCTTGATGTCGCCCAGGAAGATTTTCGCCAGGACATCGCCATCGAGTTTCAACTGGCCGGCCGCGACGCCCTCAACGTTCATCACTGGCACGATGCCGCCAATCACGCTTGGGAATTGGCCCAGGCCGCCGGCCTTCAGTTCATCGGCCGACAGCGGCGCGTCGGAGGCACCGAAGTCGACGGTTGCTGCCTTGATCTGGGCGATGCCGCCACCGGAACCGATGGACTGGTAGTTGATCCGGTCACTGGAGCTCTTGCTGTATTCCTGGGACCACTTGGACAGCACCGGGTAGACGAAACTGGAGCCAGCGCCCGTTACGTCAGTGGCGTGAGCGACACCACTCAGGCACAGGGCGGTCAACAAGACTGACAGACTCTTTTTGGTCAGCAACATCACGACGACACCTCAAAAGAAGGGGGTAAGTGGAAGGGTCCACCTGTCTAAGACGTGACGATTTAATTCCCGGGATGTTTCTGTTTGATGACCGTTTGGCTTTATGAAGAAACATTTAGAAATATCTGCCGGCGACCTCAGAAGGGGGAATTCTGAGGTCGCAGCACTCATCAACCCTGGCTGCGCACCAGAATCGACTCATCGATCTGGGCGATCGATGTCACCCCAGTCAGCGTCATCGCCACACGCATTTCCTTGGCGAAGATATCCAGCAGGTTCTCCACCCCGCGCTGCCCGTCAGCGGCCAGTGCGTATGCCTGTGCACGGCCCAGCAGCACGCCTTTGGCGCCAAGGGCGAGCATGCGCACCACGTCCAGCCCCGAGCGTACGCCGGAGTCCACCAGCACCGTCAGATCGCTGCCCACGGCTTGTGCGATAGGCGCCAGTGCCTTGGCAGTGGACAGCACGCCATCCAGTTGCCGCCCGCCATGGTTGGAGACGACGATGCCATCCGCACCGAAGCTCACCGCGTCCTTGGCGTCCTGGGGGTCGAGGATGCCTTTGATGATCATCGGGCCTTTCCAGAACTCGCGGATCCACTCCAGGTCTTTCCAGCTGATGGAAGGGTCGAAGTTGTTGGCCAGCCAGCCGATGTAGTCCTTCAGCTGGGTGGGCTTGCCCAGGTATTTGGAGATGTTGCCCAGGTCGTGGGGGCGGCCCATCACGCCGACGTCGAAGGCCCAGGCCGGTTTGGTCATGGCCTGCAGGATTTGGCGTTGCGGCCCGTAGGCCCCGGACATCCCCGAGTGGGCGTCGCGATAACGCGCGCCCGGGGTGGGCATGTCGACGGTGAACACGAGGTTTTTCACCCCGGCGGCCTGCGCCCGTTCCAGGGCGTTTTTCATGAAGCCGCGATCTTTCAGCACATACAGCTGAAACCAGATGGACTGTGGGCTCTGGGACGCCACTTCCTCGATCGGGCACACGGAAACGGTCGACAGGCAAAACGGAATGCCCTTGTTCGCGGCTGCCTTCGCCGCCTGGACTTCGCCGCGCCGGGCAAACATGCCGGTCAGGCCCACCGGGCTCAGCACCACCGGCATTGCCAGCGGCTGGTCGAACAGGGTGGTCTCAAGGCTCAGGCTCTCGACGTTGCGCAGGATGCGCTGGCGCAGGCTGATATCCGACAGGTCCGAGCTGTTGGCCCGCAGGGTGTGTTCGGCGTAGGCGCCGCCGTCGATGTAGTCGAACAGGAAACGTGGCAGTTTGCGGCGGGCGGCTTCGCGGTAATCCGATGCGGACGAAATGATCATGAACAGTGATGCCCCGGAATGAAGAAAACGGTGGGGTGAGGATAGACAAAGGCCTTTCATGGTAAAAACAACTTTTCCAACTTGATTCAAGTCGCAAATGGAATACTCATGAACCTTCGCACGTTGCTGGCCTTCGTCGAAGTGGTACGCCAAGGCAGCTTCTCACAGGCGGCCGAGGTGGTGTCACTTACCCAGTCTACCGTCAGCAAGGCGGTCAAGACTCTGGAAGATGAATTGGGCACGCCGCTCTTCAATCGCATCGGCCACAAGAGCGAGCTGACGGCTGCTGGCGAAATCGCCTACCGTCGCGCCTTGGTGTTGCTCGCCGAGCGCAGTGACCTGGTGGCCGAGATCAATGACTTGCTGGGGCTCAAGCGCGGTGTATTGCGCATCGGTTTGCCGCCGGTGGGCAGTGGTGTGTTGTTTGCGGCGATGTTCGCCCTGTACCGACAGCGTTATCCAGAGATTGAGATCGAGCTGATCGAGCACGGCAGCAAGAAGCTGGGCGAATGCCTGGAAGCCGGTGAGGTGGATGTGGCCGCGTTGCTGGTGCCGGTGGCGGGGGAATTTGAATATCAGGATGTGCGGGTGGAGCCGCTGATGGTGGTGATGCCGATCGACCATCCATTGGCTGGACGTAAAAGCGTCGATTTTTCCGACCTCGCCGACTCACCCTTCATACTGTTCGAAGCCGGGTTTGCGCTTAACCGGATTATTCTCACGGCCTGTGAGCGCAGAGGCGTAGTCCCACGCATCACCGCGCGCAGCGCCCAGATCGACTTTATCGTCGACCTGGTTGCCGCAGGACTGGGCGTCGCGTTTTTGCCGAGCATGCTGGCTTACAAGCACCTGCATGCCGGCATTGCCTTGATTCAGCTGGATGAGCCCCAGACTGATTGGCACATCGCGCTGGCCTGGCGACGGCAGGCACATTTGCCACCGGCTGCACGGGCCTGGCTGGATCTGGCCCTGGAAATGGGTAACGTTCCCGGCACCCGGCCTAGCCTTGGGCTATCAGCGTCAGACGACTCTTGACGACTTTTTGCAGCAGCAGGGCCAGCGCCTCGGTGGAGTAGGGTTTTTGCAGAAGGACGAAGCGACTGGCTTCTTCCTGGGCAATACGCGCGTACTCGTCGTTGTAGCCGGTAGTCAGCACCACCGGCAGCCACGGATACAGGGCTTCGATGGCCTCCAGTAACTCCAGGCCACTCATGCCGGGCATGGAGATATCGGAAAACACCACCTGAAAACTTTCCGGGTTGGGGGCCAGCGCTTCCAGCGCGCTTTGGGCATCGGGCACCCACAGCACGTGAAAGCCCATCTGTTCCAGGGTTTGCGAGGTGTACAGGCCGACATCGGCGTTGTCTTCGACCATCAATACGCCCAGGTTCGAGACGATGGGCGAGGCGCTGGTGTCTTGAAGTACCGGCATGGCACTTGGCTCGACCTTGGGCAGGTACAGGGTAAATTTGCTGCCTTTGCCGCACTCGCTCTGCACCAGGATCTCGCCTCCCGATTGCTTTGCGAAACCGTACACCTGGGACAAGCCCAGCCCCGTGCCCTGGCCGATGCCTTTGGTGGTGTAGAAGGGCTCAAAGATCGCGTCGAGTTTTTCCGGCGGAATACCGGAGCCGGTGTCGGCCAGTTCGATCGTCACGTAATCGGCGATGCGCACCGGATGCGCGCGAACCGATGGTAGCCAGCTTGCCGTCGAGACGCTGATCGTCAAATGCCCATTGCCGGCCATGGCGTCCCGGGCGTTGACCACCATATTGACCAGCGCTGTATCGAACTGACTTTCATCGGCGTTGATAAAGCAGGCATCGTCCGGCACCTGGATGCTCACCTTGACCCGTGAACCGGTCAGGCTGTCCATCATCTCGCCTACTCGCATGACGCTTTCGCCGACGTTGAACACCTCTGGCCGCAAGGCCTGGCGACGGGCGAACGTGAGTAACTGGGCGGTCAGGCGGGCTGCACGGTCGACAGTGCTGGCGATGGCTTCCACGTATTTGATGCGGCGCGCTTCGTTCAGGGAGGGCGGCTTCAGCAAGTCGGCGCAGGACTTGATCACCGTCAGCAGATTATTGAAATCGTGTGCGACACCGCCGGTAAGTTGGCCGATGGCTTCCAGTTTCTGCGACTGGCGCAGGGCATCTTCCGACAGGCGCAAGGCTTCCTTGGCTTCTTCCTCGGCCTGGATGTCGCGGCCCACGGCATGGATGTAGTCGCTGTCGGGCACGGCCGTCCAGGCGATCATGCGGTAGCTGCCGTCCTGGTGACGGTAGCGGTTCTTGAAGTTGGGGAAGTTTTTACCGTCGCCCAAACGGCTGACGGCCGATGACGAGACGGCCAGGTCGTCGGGGTGAACCAGCGCGAGCAATTGGCTGCCCACCAGGTCGCCTTCGGCGTGGCCGAGCATGCGGGTCCAGGCCGGGTTCACCGCAGAGATCACGCCGTCGAGTTGCGCCACCAGCATCAGGTCCGGCGACAGGCGCCAGATGCGATCGCGGTCGCGGGTGCGTTCCACCACCCGCTGTTCCAGGGATTCGTTGAGCTTGCGCAGGGACTCTTCGGCTTCGCGCAGGGGCGTGATGTCCCGGGACACGCAGAGGATTTTCTCTGGCAGGCCGTCACTGCCCATGATCGGGCTGACATTCACGTGCCACCATTTCAGGTTGCCGGCCAAGGTATTGGCGGCGCCGACAAAGCTGGCGTTGCGCCCAGCCTTGGCGGCGGCAACGGCGGCCTTGGCGTCGACGTTGCCCTGGTCCTGCCAGAAGTCGGGCCAGGGGCAGCCGCGAATCGCATTGAAGTCGCTGACCTCCATGATCTGCTTGCCGCCTTCGCTCATGAAAGTCAGGCGTGCGTCGAGGTCCAGCACCTTGATGCAGTCGTTGATGCTGGCAAGCACCCGTTCGGTGAAGGCTTCGCTATGGTTGAGGCCGGCGGCGGACAAATCGCTCGCACCCGAATCGGATGGGCTGTTTGTCTCTGAACCCTTCCCGACAGTGCTATTCATTTGAGTGCGGCCGCGCGTGTTAAATGGCCTTTATCATGTCATTGCGACATCTTTATCACCAGCGACTTGACGCTTTTTCGGCGGTAGTCGCCTGTAATGTTTCAAGCCTGGCCAGATGGTCAATGGTCACGAGGAAATCAAGGTTAAAACCCATCAGTCACATTCCGGTTTTCAGGTCTGAATAAATACCGTAAAAACCGCCGAAGTCTTTGAAATCAGTAGAATTGTAGGACAATTATTCGCATGAAAAACTCTTCATAATTCGCCCGCTCGAAGATTGGTAGCTTCCTCGTGCAGCCCAATAATTCGAGTTCTAATAATGAATAAAAAACTCTTCAAGAGCGCTTTGGCGCTGTCGATCTCCCTTGCCTCCACTTCCCTGTTTGCCGGTGGTTTTGCCCTCAATGAACAAAGTATCAGTTCAATGGGCACCGGTTACGCCGGGCGTTCCTCTTCCGCCGATGACGCCAGCACGGTGTACGGCAACCCGGCCGGCATGGCCCGCATCAAGCAGAATGAAGTGAGCATCGGGGCGACCTACCTGGATGCCAAATCGAACATCAAGAATGCCAGTTCCTCACAATTTGGTGCCAACAACCCGGGCACCGACAAGGGCGACATGGTGCCTGGCATTGCCGTGCCGATGGGCTACCTGGTGACGCCGATTGATGAGCACTGGGCGTTCGGCCTGGGTGTTTATGCGCCATTCGGCCTCGAAACCGATTATGAGAACGCCTTCCAGGGCAACGGCTTTGGCAGCAAAAGCGTGATCAAGGTCGTCACTGTCCAGCCAACCGTCAGCTATGCCTTCAACGACAAGGTCTCGGTAGGCTTCGGGCCCACCTTCAACCGCATCTCGGGTGAACTGGATTCCAACGTGCCGCTGGGCGGCGGCGCCGGTGAACAGGTCAAGATCAAGGGGAATGATACCGCCACCGGTTTTAACGCCGGCATCCTGGTGCAACCGTTTGAGAGTACGCGCTTCGGTGTGACCTACCACTCGCAAGTGGTTTACCACCTGACCGGCAAGACCAATGCCTCGGGCCTGGTTTCCGATGCCTTTGATGGCGGCCCGCAACGCTATGACGCAAGCCTGAACGTGACGACGCCATCGTCGGTGGACTTCTCGGTCACTCATCAACTGAACGACGACTGGACCTTATACCTGGGCAGTACCTACACCCGCTGGAGCCAGTTGAAGAAGATCACCGTCAACAACGACGGTGTGTCGGCGCTTGCGGCCCAGTTTGGCGGCTTGAATTCCATCACCGAGCAGCAGAACTGGCATGACACCTGGTCCCACGCCATTGGCCTGTCGTACCAGTTGAACAAACAACTGGTGCTGCGTACCGGCTTCTCGGTGGATCAGACACCTACCAACAACACCGACCGTTCCGTGCGTATTCCTACTGGCGACCGCACGGTATTCAGCCTGGGTGCCGGCTGGACGCCAGTCGATAACCTGACCTTCGACGTCGCTTATTCCTACCTGAAGGAAGAGCCGATCAAGGTCCGCGACAATAATCCGCAGTTGGCACTGACCTACGACGCCAAGTATGAAAACAGCGCCAACGGCTTTGGCGGTTCGGTAACTTACCGCTTCTGATGCACTGAAAGAGGGCAAAGAGTCATTTTTCTGACATGGCTCTTTGCTAGCAATTGTATCAATCGCGCTATTAAACCCTCCCTGTCTTGGTTAAATTAGGAGCAATCCAGCTCAAGACAGGGATCGTCATGACTACGCTTTCTCCCATCAGCTCAGCCATTGCCCTTATCAATCGGCCGGCCGTTACGCCGCCAGCGACGACGCTGACGCCAGAAACGGACGCCACGCTCGTGCGGCCCTCCTCGGTGGTGAGCCTCGGCAACGTGGCGGTTGATGTCCAGGCCCAGACCTATTCCCGAAACGGCCAATTACCCGTCCATGAACCGATCACGGTCTGGGAAAATGACAGCCAGGATGCCGTGACACGGGCGATTGGCGCGAATATCGACTCAACGCCCAGAGCCACCGGGTTCAGCGGCTTGGGCGCTACCCTGATCGAGCAATTCGCCAAGAGCGGTACGGACATTTCCCAGTCGGCGCTCGGCACCGCGTCGTCCAAGATCCAAAGCCCGGCCGAACTCAAGGTTCAGCAAGCGCTGCTGCACAGCGAAGCCGATAACCGGGTCAGCCTTACCGTCAAGACCGCCAGCGGCAAGACCGTCACCTTCAGCCTGGCCAGCCAGCCCGGTGGCCTGGCCGCGCAGGCCAAGGTGGACGGCGGTACCCTCAGCGCCGCCGAGCTCAAGGAGATCGCCAAGTTGGGCGAAGCCTTCCAAGGCGCCATCGACGGCCTGGCTGCCCAGCCGCCGAAACTCGATTTGAGCAAGCTGACGCAGTTTGATTCCCGTGTGTTGTCCTCGGTAGACCTCAGCGGCAAATTGAAAGTGGGGGCAGTGGATGACATCACCCTCGCGTTTCATGCGGACAGCCAGAGCCGTACCACCCGCATGAAAAGCCCGGCGGGAGAGGTGAATCTCTCGGTCGACCTGAAAAACGCCGGCATCCTCGGCAACGCCAAGCAGCAGGCAATCGCGCTGAAAAGCTACCTGGCCCAGTTCGACAAGGCCCAGGCGCGGGGCAAAGCCGATGCGGACCTGATGGCGATGTTCAAGGATGCGTTTACCGCCATGAACAGCAACTACCCGCAGGGCGTCAAAGCGCCACAGGCGCTGACCCGCAATGCCGCGGATCAAGGCCTGTTGACGGGGTTGGCAGATTTCAAGGCCTCCATCAGCCAGACGGCCAGCTCCCCCAACCCGGCGCGCCCTGGGGAAACCGACACGTTTGCCTATACGGTGTCCCAGAAAACCCGCGTGGGCGGCAGTGACATCTCGAATCGCACGATCGATCAGGTCCAGCAATCAAGCCTCAAAGCCAGTTTCCATCGGGACCTCAATGGCGGGAAGCCGCCGGCTTTCGACACCCGCCGGGAGTCACAGAACTATCTCTATGTACAGGTCGACGACAAGGCCAGCAGTGCGGCGAATATCACTTACAAGGATGGATTCCTGACCAACGCCTCCGTCGATCAAAGCGCCATCCAGAACACCCGCACCCAGCGCTACGAGATGGCTAATCTGGTTAAGGACACCCTGGAGCCCAACCAGGCCAGCAGCCATCGCGACTACCTGATATTGCTGGAATACGCGGCGCGAGAGGGCAAGAGGGTCCAGGGCGCCGATGAAACCATCCTGAAGGGTGCGCTGGCGAACATGCATCAGGGCGTGTTGCTGCAAGACGATCCTGGCGCGTTGCCGCGCTAAACCGGACGTTGTAAAAAAGGGAAACCCCGGCGTGGGTTTCCCTTTTTTATGCCTCGCCGATTCCCAGATTAGGCTTTTGAATCCATTCGATATTCTGTAGCCTTGCGCAGCTTCACCGTGCTTGATGAACACAATCACTTCGTCCGGCGGCGCCCGAAAGGCTCCAGAGCCGGTGGTACACTCGACTTTCGCGCAACTGCGCCTGCAGGTCTTGCGAACATGACGCAAATTTCCGAACGCCTTCTGGTCCAAGCCCATCTCGACGCCAAGCAGCCCAAGGTGCTGAGTGCCGAGGAAGAGGCGGGCTACCGTGCCGCCATTGCCGCCGAGCTCAAGGCTCAGGACGCGGTGCTGGTGGCTCACTTCTACTGCGACCCGGTGATTCAGGCCCTGGCCGAAGAAACCGGCGGCTGTGTCTCCGACTCCCTGGAAATGGCCCGCTTCGGCGCGGCGCACCCGGCCAAGACCGTATTGGTGGCTGGCGTGCGTTTCATGGGCGAGACCGCCAAGATCCTCACCCCTGAAAAACGCATCCTGATGCCGACCCTGGAAGCTACGTGCTCCCTGGACCTTGGTTGCCCGGTGGATGAGTTCTCGGCGTTCTGCGACCAGCATCCCGAGCGCACGGTGGTGGTGTATGCCAATACCTCGGCGGCGGTGAAGGCCCGGGCCGATTGGGTGGTGACTTCCAGTTGTGCGCTGGAGATCGTTGAAAGCCTGATGGATAACGGCGAGACGATCATCTGGGGGCCGGACAAGCATCTGGGTACCTACATCCAGCGTCAGACCGGCGCGGATATGCTGCTGTGGGACGGTGCGTGCATCGTTCACGAAGAGTTCAAGTCCAAGCAGTTGGAGGACATGAAGGCGCTGTACCCGGACGCTGCGATTCTGGTGCACCCGGAGTCGCCGACGTCGGTGATCGAGCTGGCGGATGCGGTGGGGTCTACCAGTCAGTTGATTGCGGCGGCGCAGCGGTTGCCTAACAAGACGTTTATCGTGGCTACTGACCGCGGGATCTTCTACAAGATGCAGCAGTTGTGTCCGGACAAGATTTTTGTCGAGGCGCCGACGGCTGGGAATGGGGCGGCGTGCCGTAGTTGTGCGCATTGCCCGTGGATGGCGATGAACACCCTGGAGCGTACGCTGCAGTGTTTGCGTGAGGGGAGTAATGAGATTTTTGTTGAGCCGTCGGTGATTCCGCAGGCTGTTAGACCGCTGAAGCGGATGCTGGATTTTACTCAGGCTGCGCGGTTGAGGTTGGCTGGGAACGCTTGATCTGGGTTGGGTACATATCCGTTTCTTCGGTAACGGCCGCTATTGGTTCCGCTCTTACAGCGGGTCACTTTTGAAAAGCGTGTACGGACCGGACACATGGTTGACGGGTGTACGGGGACATGGTGGACACTTTTCGGCGAGCCAATTTCGCCGGAAATCCATCATGCCCTGGGAC